>NZ_JAIWJZ010000134.1:0-19668 GCF_020216105.1 Enterobacter sp. K16B | reverse complement strand
GGGCCTACGGGGTTTGTAGGCCGGGTAAGGCGAAGCCGCCACCCGGCAGATTATTCCCCGCTCAACGCATCAAACTCTTCGCACCCCGTATCAAACCCTTCAGTACAGCTCAGGTTCAACCAGTACAGTGCTTTCTGTTTATTGGGTGTGATAAAGCCTTTCTCCCCCTGTCTGAACAACATCCCTGCCCAGTACTCGGCGTAGCCCGTACGCGAAAGGGCTGAACTCCGTTTGAACCACGAGGCGGCCTGCACGTCATCCTGTGCCACCTCTACGCCGTTGGCATAAATCAGCCCCAGCAGCAGTTGCGCATCGACCGCCGAGTCGTTGTCGATATCTTCGGTGGCCGTCTGCAGCAGTTTGATGGCCTGGGGATAGTCAGTTTTGCCTGCCTGAGTATTCACCAGAATGCGTGCCAGCATGATCGCGCCGCGTTTGCTGCCAGCAATGTTCGCCTGTTGGGCCAGGGCTTTGGCCTGCGCGTAATCACCCTGCGTAAAGAGGATTTGCGAGAGCAACCCCATGGCGTCGACATCCCCGCCTTTCGCGGCTTTCTCAGCCCACAGCGCAGCCTGCTTGCTGTCGCCGGAGCTGAAGTACGTATCGGCAAGATAATACTGGGCGCGGGCATCGCCGGCTTCTGCCTGTTTCTGGTACTGGCTGCCTATCTCATCCGCGCGGGCGAAGGACGTTAAAAACACTAACAACAGAAAAATGGGTTTCATGGATGCTTATCATCTGGGTACACGCCGCGCAGTATAATCGCGGGCGCAAAAGAAAAGAATGGGTGCATTAAGACCTCAGCATCCTGCAAGCCGGGCGGAACCGTTGTTCCGCCCGTAGAGGTTAGCCTGCGTTGCAGGCTAATTTTGCCGCCACCTCCTGATGCTCACTCTTTATTGAAAACTCGCAGAGCTTACCGCGAGTAATAAAGGTAAAGATCACTATCGTCAGGCAAATAATAAAAACGATGCCTAACGCAGTTTTTAATGGCGTCATGCCTTTTACTCCTTGTCAAAAAAAGAATAAGAGGCTACTCTCAACTTGTTGGTAGTTGAGGGAGAGTAGCCTCGGGTAAATGAAAATTTCCCGGGGCTTTCTACTTTCTGTCCCTCACTAATGCTCAAGACAGAAAGTCTTAAGCACCCGTCGCACATCTTATCTCCCTGAATTAAAATGCAAAGATGTAATTCTATTCTGCGTAAATTACATTATTTCTGCGAGCCGCTTTCCAGAGTAATAATCGATATTTTTAATGAGTTAAGCGGAAATAAAAAGGGAGCGAATATTTCACTCCCTTTATTCAACGTTCAATTAACGGCTTCAACCCATTGCGCTTTCGCGTAGTCGGGCTTTCAGCTTGTTATATTCGTCAATCACATACTGTTCAGCCGCGTGTTGATCCGCAATCGGCTCCACGCGAACGGCGCAGTATTTATACTCCGGCGTTTTGGTTATCGGACTGAGGTTTTCCGTCACCAGCTCGTTACAGGCACCAATCCACCACTGGTAGGTCATGTAAACCGCCCCTTTGTTGGGTCGGTCGCTGACCTGTGCCCGGGTGATGATCCGCCCTTTGCGCGAGTTCACCCACACCAGCGCGTCGTCCTCGATACCAAGGCGTTCCGCGTCGGCGGTGTTGATTTGCGCATAACCCGGCTCATCCGCCAGCGCCGCCAGCGCGGCGCAGTTGCCGGTCATCGAACGGCAGGAGTAGTGGCCCACTTCACGCACGGTGGAGAGCACCATCGGATACTCATCGGTGAGTTTATCGATCGGTGCGACCCAGTCGCAGGTGAAGAATTGCGCCAGCCCGTTCGGGGTGTCGAATTTTTCTTTAAAGAGATACGACGTCCCCAGGTCGGAGGCTGACTCATCCCGACAAGGCCACTGGATGTACCCCAGCTCACCCATTTTTTCATAGGTCGCGCCGGTGAAATCCGGGCAGAGATGACGCAACTCGTCCCAGATCTCCTGGGTGTTGTTGTAGTGCATCGGGTAACCCATGCGGGTGGCGATTTCGCTGATAATCTGCCAGTCCGTTTTCAGATCCCACTTCGGTTCGACCGCTTTAAAGAAGCGCTGGAAACCGCGGTCTGCCGCCGTGTAGACACCTTCATGCTCGCCCCAGGAGGTTGACGGTAAAATCACATCCGCCGCCGCCGCGGTTTTGGTCATAAAGATATCCTGGACAATCACCAGCTCCAGATCCTCAAACCCTTTGCGTACCGCAGAGAGCTCGGCATCGGTCTGGAGAGGATCTTCACCCATGATATAGGCCGCACGCACTTCGCCATGCGCCGCCCGGTGCGGCAGCTCGCTGATGCGGTATCCGGTGTGCTCAGGCAAACTTTCCACGCCCCAGGCCTTCGCGAATTTGGCGCGGTTTTCCGGGAATTTCACGTACTGATAGCCCGGATAGGTATCCGGCAGCGCCCCCATATCACAGGCGCCCTGGACGTTATTCTGTCCACGTACCGGGTTCACGCCAACATGCGCTTTGCCAAGATTGCCAGTGAGCATGGCGAGGCTGGTCAGGGAACGCACGGTTTCCACACCCTGGTAGAACTGGGTCACGCCCATACCCCACAGAATGGCGGCGGTTTTCGCCCCGGCATACATTCTTGCCGCCTGGCGGATTTCCTGCGCGCTGACGCCGGTTATCGCTTCGACCGATTCTGGCGTATAGCCTTCGACAATTTTGCGATACTCTTCAAAGCCTTCCGTACGGGTCGCAACAAACGCCTGGTCGTATAGATTCTCCTCAATAATGACGTGCCCCATGGCGTTCAACAGCGCGATGTTCGAGCCGTTTTTCAACGCAATGTGCATATCCGCAATGCGCGCGGTTTCAATTTTGCGCGGATCGCAGACGATGATTTTCGCCCCATTCTGCTTCGCGCGGATAACGTGGTTCGCGACGATAGGGTGAGAATCCGCCGGGTTATAGCCGAAAATAAACACCAGATCGGTGTTATCTATCTCATTGATCGCGTTACTCATTGCGCCGTTACCGACCGACTGGTGCAGACCTGCAACCGATGGGCCGTGTCAGACGCGAGCGCAGCAGTCGACGTTATTGGTACCAATAACGGCGCGCGCGAATTTTTGCATCACATAGTTAGTTTCATTCCCCGTTCCGCGTGAGGAACCGGTGGTCTGAATCGCATCCGGACCATACTTGGCCTTGATGGCGCTCAGGCGGGTGGCAACGTAGTCCAGCGCCTCATTCCACGAGACGGCTTCCAGCTTGCCGCCGCGCTCGCGTCGGATCATGGGGGTTTTCAGGCGCGGGGTGAGGATTTGGGTATCGTTAATAAAATCCCAGCCGTAGTAACCTTTCAGGCAGAGCGTGCCCTGGTTGGTTTTCCCCTGTGCGGCCTCCGCCCGGACGATTTTGCCGTTATCGACCACCAGGTGGATCTTGCAACCTGAGGCACAATAAGGGCAAACCGTGACGACTTTTTTCATCAGTCTGCTCCAGTTAATCGAATCATTCGCACCCCACTATGCAGCTTCTATGCCATGTTTTTAGTGTGGGTATACCCAGACTTTACGGCCTGCTGGCGACGAAAACGCTGACCAGAAACAGCGAATCGTCAAAATTGACGTGTCGACAGGGCAGCGGATGTGACATGGGTTGAATTTCCGTCACTGAAAAAAACATTTGACTGGAGCCGACGGCAGAATAGTTCAGACTTAACATAATCCCCTGACGGAAGCATACGATGAAACCGGCGATTCTGGTGGTTGATGACGATACGGCAGTCTGTGAACTGCTTCAGGATGTGCTCAGCGAGCACGTCTTTAGCGTGCTGGTCTGCCATAACGGCCAGGATGCACTGCGCCAGGTGCAGCAGGAGCCGAATATCGCGCTTGTCCTGCTGGACATGATGTTGCCGGATATCAACGGCCTCCAGGTTCTGCTGCAGCTGCAAAAGCAGCGTCCGGCGCTGCCGGTTGTGATGTTAACCGGACTGGGCAGTGAGTCAGATGTGGTGGTGGGGCTGGAGATGGGGGCCGATGATTATATTGGCAAACCGTTTAACCCCCGTGTGGTGGTCGCCCGGGTGAAAGCGGTGCTGCGCCGTACGGGCGTGCTGGCGGCAGACCCCCCCGCGGCGCCCGTCGCGGGGATTACCTTTAATGGCTGGACGCTCGACACCACCCGCTGTGAGCTCAGCGATCCGCAGCGTAATACCGTGCCCTTAACCCAGGGCGAGTACGGCCTGCTGCTGGCCCTTACGCAAAATGCCCGTCGGGTACTGAGCCGCGATCGGCTGCTTGAGCTGACCCACAGCGAAAGTGCTGACGTGTTCGATCGCACGATCGACGTGTTGATCATGCGCCTGCGCCGGAAGATCGAGGTTAACCCGCACCAGCCCGCCCTGATCAAAACCATTCGTGGGTTGGGTTACGTGTTTGCCAGCGATGTGTCCCATAGCGAGAAAGCAGCCTAACGATGCTCTTTGATAAACAGCTGCAGCTCGGCCAGCGTTTTCGCGCCGTCAATGGCGTTCGCGGCCAGCAGGCTGGCCCGCGCGCAGGCATGCGCCAGATAAATACTCTCCGTCAGCGGCAGCGATTCATGGCAGCCATATAAAAAGCCCGCGCAAAAGGCATCGCCCGCGCCGACGCTGCCGATGATTTCTCCCTGTTCCAGCATCCAGGAGGGGATCCAGCGTCCTTTTTCACCCGGCGCTTCTCCCCATGCGCCTTCCGGGCAGTGGATGACCACCCGCTGGCGAACGCCCGCCGCCAGCAGCTGCGCGGCGGCTTCGGCGATATGGGCAATATGCGGGGCGTCGTTTTCATCACGCATTGTCAGGCCGCTAAACTCGCCGGCTTCCAGTTCGTTAATCACCAGATAATCCAGATGGCGCAGGGCAGGGAGCACCAGCGGCTGATAGCGCGGGTCGCCCTTGCGGGAGACCAGGTCAAGCGAGGTTTCATACCCCTGGTCGCGCATTTGCGCCAGCAGCCGCGCGCTGCGGGTGCCAAATTCGTCATCCGGCATATCCAGGCTGTCGAGAAGCAAAAGATAGCCGAGATGGAAAATTTTCATCGATCCGTCAAGACGGTCGAAGGCAGGCAGATCCAGCAGGCGGTTGGCTCCCGGGGAGTGGAAAAAGGTGCGTTGTCCGCTGGGATCGGTCATCACCTGCGACATGGAGGTCGGGGCAAAGGTGGTGCGCTGCACGCGCTGGCGGTTGACGTGATACTGGTCGAGCATCGCCAGAATGTAGTCTCCGTCGCTGTCTTCGCCAATCAGGCCCACCGCCTGCAGCGGCAGACCAACGTGCATTTTTGCCAGCGTCAGCAGGACGTTCAGCGGCGCACCGCCGGTGGAACGTTCGCTGTGGGTGATTTCCGCCAGCCAGCCGCGCTCCGGCCATTGCACGATCTGGTGGACGTGGTCCACCAGCATATTGCCTGCGGCGATGATGCCCTTACGTTCCATTATGCCTGCCCCGCGCTGCCAAAGATGCGCATCTGTTCGGCGACCGTATCGGTAATTGCCTCTTCTATACTCAGCAGCAGCTCGGCAAACTCATCGTACAGCGGCTGACGGTTGGCCATGCGCTGCTCCACGGCGGCGAGCGCGGCCTGCGACATGCCGGTGTAAAAATTGATTTTATGAATACCCAACTCGATGGCGCGGCGAAAATCGGCATCGCTAATGCCGGAGCCGCCGTGCAGCACCAGCGGCAGCCCCGTCTGCTGGCGAATGGCGTCCAGGCGCGGGAAATCGAGTTTCGGCTCGCCCCGGTATTTGCCGTGCGCGTTGCCAATGGCGACCGCCAGCGCGTCAATGCCGGTTGAATCGACAAATTCCCGTGCCCGCTGTGGGTCGGTAAAGCAGGCTTCATCCGCATACCCGTAAAGCGCGCCGCCTTCATCGCCACCCACTGCGCCAAGCTCAGCCTCCACCGAGACGCCCACCGCATGGCACATTTTCACCACTTCCCGCGTCTGGCGGATGTTTTCCTCGTAGCTCAGCGTTGAGCCATCGAACATCACGGAGCTGAACCCTAAGCGCAGGGCGCGCACGACGGCGTCAAAATGCAGGCCATGGTCGAGGTTGAGCACCACGGGAATATCATGGCGAGCGGCCTCAAACTTAACCGCTTCGACAAGCGAATCCAGCGACACGTACTTAAAGTGCACTTCGGCGATGTTGATGATAAAAGGCGAGCGTTCCTGCTTTGCGGCGGCGAACAGCGCGCGCAGGAAGTGGGAGTCGAGCACGTTAAACGCGCCCAGCGCATAGTGGTGCTGTCTGGCGTGGGCAAGACCGTCGGCAAGCGAAATCAGTGGCATCATTTACCCCTTATATCCGAAACAGGTTGTACTCGTTGCACAGCACCAGCACCGCCGGTTCGTCTTCTTCAATATTGTTATAGCGGGCAACGGGTTGTAAAAAGTGGTTGTCGTGTTCATCGTCATTGACCGATGACACTTCCCCGACCAGCACGTCGCCGAAGCCGCGTTCGCCCCAGAAACTGTGGTAAAGACCGGGTGTCAGGCAGATGCTCTCCCCTGGGGTGAGGCGCAACTGGCTGCCGGGCGCGTGGGTCTGGCGGCAACCGTCGACGGTAACCGTCACGTCGGTGTTTTCCGTCTCTTCATGCGCGCCGGCGTTCCACAATTCCACGATCAGATTGCCGCCGCCCCGGTTGATGATGTCTTCGCGTTTACGCCAGTGAAAGTGCATCGGCGTGACCTGGCCGTCGCGCACGTGCATGATTTTTTCGGCATAGCTTTTTTCATAGGGCATGCCGTTCGGTGAGCCGTTGCGCAGGGTAAACAGCGTGAGCCCCTGTGCGGCAAAGTTGTTGCCCCCGAACGCCGTCACGTCCCAGCCGAGCTTAAGATCAAACACTTCCCGCCAGGCGGCCCGATCGAGCTGTTGCCACTTCGTGGGCGGAAAGCTGGCAAACGGTGGGAGATGTACGTCGTGCATGGAGAAGAACTGTCGCGTGTGGCCGAGGATTTCATTGATGTCGGAGCGTTTCATGGGGACTCCTTCGATTATGTGCAAAACGTACCCCTCACCCCAGCCCTCTCCCCAAAGGGGAGAGGGTGTAATCGTTCCCTCTCCCCTCCGGGGAGAGGGTTAGGGTGAGGGGGGCTTATTTAACCGTCCATCCCTTATACGAGCCGACGTTCTTTTTATCGATCATCGTCACCGGGATCAGCACAGGCGCTTTCGGCGCAGGTTTGCCCTGTAGTATGTCATAGCCGATCTCCACCGCTTTTGCCGCCATCACCTGCGGATCTTGCGCCGGGGTCGCGACAAACAGGGAGTTTTCCCGCTTCAGGGCTTCTTCACCGTCCGGGCTGCCATCCACGCCGACGATAAAGAACTCGTTGCGCTGCGCCTGTTTTGCCGCCAGATCGGCACCGATCGCGGTGGGATCGTTAATAGCGAAGACGCCGTCGATCTTCGGATTCGCCGCGAGCAGGGAGGTCATGACTTCCAGGCCGCCTTCGCGACTGCCTTTGGCGTTCTGGTTATCCGAGAGCACCTTGATATCCGGATGCTTTTTGAACTCTGTCTGGCAACCTTCCACGCGGTTTTGCACCGCAGAGACCGGTGGCCCGTTGATGATCACCACGTTGCCTTTGCCGTTCAGGCGGTCAGTAATGTACTTACAGGCCATTTCGCCCGCCTGGGTGTTATCTGAGGTGATCGTCGCATCGGCCCCTTCCGCTGCGACGTCAACCGCAACGACCACGATCCCGGCGTCTTTCGCGCGTTTCGCCGCCGGGCCGATCCCTTTGGAATCCGCGGCGTTAAGGATGATCATGTCCACTTTGGCGGCAATAAAGTTGTCTATTTGCGCCACCTGCTGGCCCAGATCGTATCCGCTGGAGACCAGCGTGACTTTGACGTTATCGCCCGCCAGCTTGCGCGCTTCCAGCTCGGCACCTTTGGTGATCTGCACGAAGAACGGGTTAGCCAGGTCGCCCACCGTCACGCCGATGGATTTCAGATCTTTCGCCTGCGCAAACGGCGTTGCGGCAAGCAGCGCGCCAGCACAGAGCGCGGTCACTAACGGTTTCAAACGCATCTTGTCTTCCTCACACGTAGGGTATTGTTGTTATGCACTTTGATGGTGTCGGGTACGGTATTTGTCGATCAGCACCGCAATGATGATCACCGCCCCTTTGATCACCAGTTGCCAGAAGTAGGAGACGCCCATCAGCGTCATGCCGTTGTTGAGCGTGGCGATGATCAATGCACCAACCAGCGTGCCGGTGATCGTGCCGATCCCGCCGACGAAGCTGGTCCCGCCGAGGATCACGGCTGCAATCGCATCCAGCTCGTAGCCCATACCCAGGTTACCGTTGGCGCTATAGAGGCGCGACGCACTCATCACGCCGCCTAATCCGGAGAGCAGGCCGCTCATGCCATACACGAACAGCAGCACCAGCCAGACCTTAATGCCCGTTAAGCGCGCCGCCTGCATGTTGCCGCCCACGGCATAGATGTGAACGCCGAGCGTGGTGCGGCGCAGGATAAACCAGCACACCACAATCACCGCCAGGGCGATCACCACCAGCCATGGCACGGGGCCGAGATAGTTATTACCTATCCACTCAAAGTTGATGTTTGAGTTAATGACGGTCGTGCCGTCGGCCAGCAGATACGCCGCCCCGCGCAGTGCCGTATAGGTGCCAAGCGTGACGATAAACGGCGGTAGCCCGGCAAAGGCCACCAGCGCGCCGTTGAACAGGCCCAGCACCATGCCAAGCATCAGCGCGGCGGGAATAGACAGCCCGGCGAATTCCGGGATCAGCGATACTACCATCGCGGCCACCGCCGTGGTGCCCAGAATCGAGCCCACGGAGAGGTCAATCCCGCCGGTTAAAATAATGAAGGTCATGCCTGCCGCCAGCACGATGTTGATCGACGCCTGACGGGTAATGTTGAGCAGGTTGCTTTCCGTGAAGAAGTTAGGCGCGATAACGCCAAACACTGCGACGATCAGGATGAGAATCGGTAAGATGCCGACCGTTTGCATCAGATCGCTCATCAGCATTTTTTTGGTGGAGGCCGATTTCGCCACCTGCTGCGGATGGGTAGGAGTTGTCATAGTGATACCGCCTGATGATGAGTGTCATTCACGCCGGTTGCCAGCGTCATGATGTTTTCCTGAGAGATGTCGTGCCCGTGGAGCTCGCCCGCAATGCTGCCTTCGCGCATCACGTACACCCGGTCGCTCATCCCCACCACTTCCGGCAGCTCGCTGGAGATCATCAAAATGGCCACGCCCTTGCGCGCCATCTGGTTCATGATGCGGTAGATCTCACTTTTTGCACCGACGTCCACGCCGCGCGTCGGTTCGTCCAGAATCAAAATACGCGGGCCAATGGCCACCCAGCGGGAGATGAGCAGTTTTTGCTGATTACCGCCCGACAGCCCACCCGCGCGCACCTGAGAATGGGGCACGCGGATGTTCAACAGGGCAATGGCGTCATCGGAGATGGACTGCGCTTTCTTGCGGTTAAGCATGCCGAAGGTGGCATCGCGCTCCAGCGTCGCCATGGTGATGTTCTCCTGCGCCGCCAGCTCCAGAAACAGCCCCTGCTCCTTACGGTTCTCGGTAAGAAAACCGATGCCGTTTTCGATGGCTGCGCGTGGAGAGTGGATCACCACCGGCTCGCCGTCGACCTCAATCATGCCCCCCGTGGCTTTACGCACGCCGAAGATCAGCTGCGCCAGCTCCGAGCGTCCGGCACCGACAAGCCCCGCCAGCCCGACAATTTCCCCGGAACGCACCTGCAGGCTACAGGGCTGGACTTTTTTACCGTCAGTGAGGTGGTGCACGTTGAGACGCGGGCTGCCGAGCGGGATATCACGCTCTTTGTTGAACAGATCGCTTAACGGGCGGCCTACCATCATCTTCACCAGCTCGGAGGCGTTCAGCTTGTCGCGCGTCAGGCTGCCGACGTACTGCCCGTCGCGCAGCACGCTGACGCGGTCAGAGAGCTCATACACTTCCGCCATGCGATGACTGATATAGATGATCGCCATTCCTTCATCGCGCAGACGCAAAATCAGTTCAAACAGGCGATGGGTTTCGCGTGAGGAGAGGGCCGCGGTGGGTTCATCCATCACCAGAATGCGGCTGTTGCGGTGCAGCGCGCGGGCGATTTCCACCTGCTGCTGCTCGGCGATGGTCAGCTTCATCACCCGATCGGTGGCGCTGAACTGGGCGCCCAGACGATCGATGACCGCCTGGGCCTGGGCGGCCATCTCTTTGCGCTGGACCATCCCGCCGCGCGACAGCTCGCTGCCGAGGAAGATATTCTCGGCGACGGTCAGATTCGGCGCGAGCTGCATCTCCTGATAAATCAGGGTAATACCGGCGGCCAGCGCATCTTTCGGCCCTTTAATGTGAAACGGCTGACCGTCGATCAGGATCTCACCGCCGGTGGCGGTATACGCCCCGGCGAGGATTTTCATCAGCGTGCTTTTTCCCGCTCCGTTTTCACCCATCAGCGCATGGATCTCACCGGGAAAGACCGTCAAATCCACACCCTTGAGCGCGTGAAAATTGCCAAACGTTTTGGCAATGCGGCGCATCTCCAGTACCGGGGTTCTGCTCATGGCGGCTCTCCTGTGAATGTTGATATCTGCACTTCATCACAGGTGCGTAAATGCAAAATGTCAGAAGCTGTTCATATTTGTCATAGTTATGAATAGCTAATCGCCATCACATTTCTCTTTTCCCTCTCCCCGTGGGAGAGGGCCAGGGTGAGGGCACCAAACCGCAGAGGAGTCCAAACCCATGCCATCACGCCCCCCGTTTTTTGCCAGCGCCCGCGGTCGTCTGCTGATTTTCAATCTGCTGGTGGTCGCCGTGACGCTGATGGTGAGTGGCGTGGCGGTGCTCGGTTTCCGGCATGCCAGCCAGATTCAGGAGCAGGTGCAGCAGCAAACGCTGGATGACATGACCGGCAGCATGAACCTCGCCCGTGATACCGCCAGCGTGGCGACGGCGGCGGTACGGCTCTCGCAGGTGGTGGGGGCGCTGGAATATAAAGGCGAAGCCGAGCGGCTGAAGCAGACGCAAATGGCGCTGCGCCGCTCGCTGGAGCAGCTGGCGGAGGCCCCTTTAGCGCAGCAAGAGCCGGGGCTGGTGGCGCGTATTATTCAACGAAGTAATGAATTACAGCAGAGCGTGACGGGCATGCTCGAGCGCGGACAGCGACGCCATCTGCAGCGCAACGCGCTCCTCAGTTCGCTTTATCAAAGCCAGAGCTATTTACGCCACCTGCAGGACATTAACCGGCGGTTTGGCAGCAACGTACCGGATGCGCAGCAGCTCGCGGAAATGGACAGGCTGATTATCGCCGCCATCGACACCCCCTCGCCGCGCGCCACGATACAGCAGCTGGACGCCGTCACCGCGACCCTGCCGCGACGCGCAACGCAGCCTGTCGTGAACGTTGTGCTGCCCGATTTCAACGACGAGCTGCGCAGGCTCGCCCCGCTGTCGACACAGCTGGAAGAGAGCGATCTGGCGATCAACTGGTATATGTTTCACATCAAGGCGCTGGTGGCGATCCTCAACAGCGACATCAATCAGTATGTAGAACAGGTCGCGCAGGCCTCCCGGCTTCGCACGGCCCAGAGCCATCATGAACTGCAATCCATCAGCGTATTTATTAGCATCTTCGCCGTGCTGGCGTTGATCATCACCGGGTGCGCCTGCTGGTATATTTACCGCAATCTGGCCTCCAACCTGACGGCGATTTCCCGGGCGATGTCGCGTCTGGCTCACGGCGAACAGGATGTCTCCGTCCCCGCCCTGCAGCGGCGTGATGAGCTGGGAGAGCTGGCGCGTGCGTTCAACGTTTTTGCCCGCAACACCGCCTCGCTTGAGCACACCACGCGTCTGCTGAAAGAGAAAACTACCCAGATGGAGATCGACCGCATTGAGCGTCAGGGGCTGGAGGAGGCGCTGTTGCACAGCCAGAAAATGAAAGCCGTCGGACAGCTGACGGGCGGGCTGGCGCATGATTTTAACAACCTGCTGGCGGTGATCATCGGCAGCCTTGAACTCACCGATCCTGATGCAAAAGACGCGCCCAGAATTACCCGGGCGCTGAAGGCGGCCGAGCGTGGCGCCCTGCTGACGCAGCGCCTGCTGGCGTTCTCCCGTAAGCAATCCCTGACGCCACATGCGGTTGAGATGCGCCCGCTGCTGGAGAACCTCAAAGAGCTGATGCGCCACTCTTTGCCTGCCACCCTGACGCTGGAGATTGAAGCGCAATCCCCGGCGTGGCCCGCCTGGATAGACGTCAGCCAGCTGGAAAACGCCATCATCAACCTGGTGATGAACGCCCGCGATGCGATGGAAGGGCAAAGCGGGGTGATTAAAATCCGCACCTGGAATCAGCGCGTCACCCGCAGCGACGGACGCCGGCAGGATATGGTGGCGCTGGAGGTCATTGACCGCGGCTGCGGCATGTCGCAGGAGGTGAAATCCCGTGTGTTTGAACCGTTCTTCACCACCAAACAGACCGGGAGCGGAAGCGGGCTAGGCCTGTCGATGGTCTACGGTTTTGTGCGTCAGTCCGGCGGTCGCGTGGAGATCGAAAGCGCACCGGGGCAGGGGACGACCGTGCGGCTTCACCTTCCGCGCTCGACGCTGCCCGTTGTACCTGAAGATGAAACCCTCTCAGCCACCGCCTCCGTCGATAACGAGCGGCTGGTGCTGGTGCTGGAAGATGAGGCCGATGTGCGCCAGACCCTGTGCGAACAGCTGCATCAGCTGGGCTATCTGACGCTGGAAGCAGACAACGGCGAGCAGGCGCTGAGCATGCTGGCGGCGTCAGAAGATATTGGCATGTTTATCAGCGATCTGATGTTGCCCGGAAGCCTGAGCGGGGCCGAGGTGATTAACCATGTGCGCAGCCACTATCCGCAGCTTCCGGTGCTGCTGATCAGCGGGCAGGATTTACGGCCGACGCACAATCCTCAGCTTCCGGACGTTCAGCTACTGCGTAAACCGTTTACCCAGGCGCAGCTGGCGCAGGCGCTGCGGAAGGTGATGGTAATTTGAGATTCCTCCGCTACCGCCACACCCTGCTGTTCATTACCTTAAGGCCAGTTCACCTGCGAGTCTGGCCTTATGAAACGTTACTCTACCGCTCTGTTATTTGGTCTGCTGTCACTCACCAGCCAACTGGCGCATGCCGATATCGTTGATGATGCTATTGGCAACATTCAACAGGCAATCAACGACGCCTATAACCCCAGCAGCAGCCGCAGCAACGATGATGACGATCGTTATGACGATAACCGTCGCATGGATAGCCGTCAGTATGACGACCGACGTCGGCAGCTTGAAGACAGACGCCGCCGTTTAGACGAGCGTCAGCGCCAGCTGGATGACGACAGACGCCGTCTGGAAGAGGATGAGCGCAGGTTAGAAGACGATTACGATCGAGGCTAAAGCCTGGTGGCGCTTCGCTTACGCAGGCCTACAAAACCCTGGCGCGTAGGCCGGGTAAGGCGTAGCCGCCACCCGGCAAAACTCAGTCGAGTACCAACACCATCCCGTCATACCCCGCTTCTATGCCCTGCGGCAGCGGGTTATTCATCATCCACACGTCAAACTGATGGCTGATGTGCGTCAGGATCACCTGCGGGCAGCCAATCACTTCGTTTAACGCAATCACCGTATTTAAGTCGCAATGGTTTCGCGGCGTCTCGTCGCGCGGTTCGTGGCTGCAGTCGATAATCATCGTCTGCGGCTGATTGTTAAGCAGGAACTTCACCGTTTTTTCCGGCAGTCCGGCGGTGTCGGACAGCCAGGCCACGCGGCTGTGGGCCGATTCCAGTAGATAGCCAAAGGTTAGTTTCGAATGGTTGAGCGGCAGCGGCGTGACCCGCAGGCCCTGAAGTTCAAACATCACAAACGGCTCAACCGTGTGGCTGAAGTCCAGAATCCCCGGGTGTTTTAACAGATCGTCACACCCGGCTTCATCTGGCGGACCGTAAACCGGGATCGTCGCGCCAACGCCCCAGCGCAGCGGAAATAACCCCTGAACGTGATCCATATGGTAATGGGTCAGCAAAAACTGCTGAAAGCTGCCTGCCGGCCAGTCGTCCATGAGATGAGGAATACCGGCATCCAGCAGGGTGACGGCATCGTTGAATTTGACCACCGCGCTGCACGGGCGACGGCGATAGTTGTCCTGCAGGCGTGCCCGGCGACATGCCGCGCAGTCGCAGCCAAAGACCGGCACGAGGTGCGCGCTTCCGGTTCCTGTTAACGTGATCGTCAGACTCATAACGCACCTCTACAGCACTTTGGTGAATCGAAAATGGCTCTGCGTATACCCTTCACGAACATAAAAACGGTGCGCGTCGGTGCGCTTCACGCTGGTGGAGAGTTCGGTCAACTCTGCGCCAGCCTGCCGTGCCACCTCTTCAGCCCAGGCGAGCAGCTGACTGCCCACCTTCAGCCCGCGCGCCTGCGGCATGACGACCAGCTCCTGGATCTCGCCGATCCAGCGGGCGTGATGGAGGTGAAACTGCATGTGCAGACCGATCATGCCGATGACCTGACCGTCCATCTCGGCAAGCTGGTAGCGCATGTTGTGATCCTGCAGATTGGCAAGATAGCCTGCGTGAAACGCCTGGTGATCAAACTCGGCCTGTTTCAGTTCACAGATTAACGCGTAGACGATTTGCGCATCGTCGGCGGTGGCGGGGCGAAGCGTACAGTCAGGCATGCTGTCTCTCCTTCTGACGGATAAGCGATAAAAAGGTATCGACTGACTGTAGCAAACTTCCGTCGTTGTTGAGGATATGACAGTCCGATGGGGTATAGCGCGCCGCACGCGCCAGACGCTGCGCGATCTCTTTTTCGCTTTCGCGTCCACGGCTTTGCAGCCGGCTGCGCAGCACCTCCGGTGAAACCTGCAGACAGACCGGCAGCAGGGCCGCGGCGTAGCGTGCGCGGGCCTGAGCCAGGTGGGCACGGGAGCCGTTGACCAGCACGTCGAACCCCGCATGCAGCCACAGGTCGATCTCAATGCCAATCCCGTAGTAGTAGCCGTTGGCGTGCCAGCTCAGCGCCAGCAGATTTTGCCCGGCGCGGGTGAAAAACTCCTGTTCGCTCAGCGCGATATGATTTTCACTTCCGGCGTTGGCCGCGCGGGTAATGTAGCGGTGCGCCACCAGCAGCTGCGGGTGTTCCCGCTGCCGCAGAGCGGAAAGCAGGCTGTCCTTACCAGAGCCGGACGGCCCCATTAACCAGATGAGTCTTCCCATCAGAACACCCTTTTTCCCTGACGCCAGACGTGGTCGATATGGATGTGCTCGCCCTTGCGGTGGGCCAGCACCAGATCCGCGCGTTTACCCTCGGCGATCTCGCCGCGATCCTGAAGACCGAGCGCGCTGGCCGGGTTTTTCGTCACCAGGCGAATCGCCTGCGGCAGCGTAAAGCCGTTGCCCTCGTCGTCTGCCACCCGGAATGCCGCATCCAGCAGGCTGGCGGGGTAATAGTCGGACGAGAGGATATCCAGCAGGCCAAGTGCGGCGAGCCTGCTTGCCGCGACGTTGCCGGAATGCGAACCGCCGCGCACAATATTTGGCGCGCCCATCAGGACGTTCATGCCGTGTTTACGGGAGGCTTCAGCCGCGGCGAACGTAGTCGGAAATTCGGCGATTACGCTGCCCAGTTGGTGGGACTCGAGCACATGGTCGGGCGTGGCGTCGTCATGGCTGGCCAGCGCGATGTTGCGCTCCCGGCACATTGCCGCAATGGAGAGACGGTTCGGCTGTGACCAGCGCGCCGCAAGCGCCAGTTGCTCTTCTTCGTAGCGGGCCATCTCCACGTCGTTGAGCGAATATTTGCCCTGATAGTATTCGCGATACTTCTCAATATTGGCGAACTGGCGCTGCCCCGGCGAGTGGTCCATCAGGGAAACCAGCGACACCGGTTCGCGGCCGACCAGCTTTTCAAACAGCGGCAGGGTCGTGTGGTGCGGCAGTTCGCAGCGCAGATGCAGGCGATGCTCGGCGCGGTTGAGGCCGCGTTTTTGTGTCTCTTCCACGGCGTTGATCATCTTCTCCAGGTTTTCCAGGCGATCGCCACCGTCGCGGACGTCGCCAATCGCCACCGCGTCCAGCACGGTGGTAATGCCGCTGGCGACCATCAGCGCGTCGTGGCTGCTCATGGCCGAATGCGCGGGCCAGTCCACCTTCGGACGCGGGGTGAAAAATTTGTCCAGATTATCGGTATGCAGCTCAATCAGCCCCGGCAGCAGCCAGCCGCCTTCACCATCCATCGCCTCGGGTGAGCGGCTCTGGGTTTCGGCAAACGCGCGGATGACGCCATCCTGCACCTCAATCGATCCACCAACGACTTCATTTTCCAGCACCAGCCTGACGTTATTGATAATCATGCGTTTGTCCCCATCGGGTGCAGTCTGTCGGCAACGCGGGTGCGAACGCTTTCGTCGTGGAAGATCCCGACGATCGCCGCCCCGCGGGATTTAGCCTGCTCGATCAGCTCGACGACGGCCGCGCAGTTTTTAGCGTCGAGCGAGGCGGTGGGTTCATCCAGAAGCAATATTGGGTAGTCGACAATAAAGCCGCGGGCAATGTTGACGCGCTGCTGCTCACCGCCGGAAAAGGTCGATGGGGCAAGGTGCCACAGGCGCTCGGGCACATTGAGGCGCGTCAGCAGGCTGGTCGCTTTGGCAGCACAGGTTTCACGCGGTACGCCGAGATCCAGCAGCGGCTGCATGACCACGTCCAGGGCGGAGATCCGCGGGATCACCCGAAGGAACTGGCTCACCCAGCCGATCGTCGAGCGGCGCACCTCCAGCACCTGCCGCGCGGGGGCCTGCACCAGGTCGATCCATTCATCATTGTGGCGAACATGGATATGGCCTTCGTCGGGCAGATAGTTGGCATACAGGGAGCGCAGCAGGGTGGATTTTCCGCTGCCGGAATGGCCGTGCAGCACCACGCATTCGCCGCTGCTGACCTCTAACGAGGCGTTTTGCAGCACCGGCAGGCGCACGCCGTTTTGCTGGTGGAGCACAAAGGTCTTACTTACGTTTTGTACGTGGATCATGTTGGCCTCGTGGCGTTTTCTTGCCGGGTGGTGCTTCGCTTACCCGGCCTACAAGGTACGGCGTCGTTTTGCCGGGTGGCGTCCTCAATTCTGCAATACGGACGACACCAGCAGCTGGGTGTACGGATGGTGAGGATCGTCGAGTACGCGGTCGGTTAACCCACTTTCCACCACCTGGCCCTGCTTCATCACCAGCAGACGGTCCGCCAGCAGGCGTGCCACGCCTAAATCATGGGTGACAATGACCACCGCCAGGTTCAGCTCTACCACCAGACCGCGCAGCAGATCGAGCAGGCGCGCCTGCACGGAGACATCCAGCCCGCCGGTGGGCTCGTCCATAAACACCAGCTTCGGGTGGGTGACCAGGTTGCGGGCGATCTGCAGGCGCTGCTGCATGCCGCCGGAGAAGGTGCCGGGCAGGTCATCGATGCGCGAGGCGGGGATTTCAACGTCCTCCAGCCAGCGCTGCGCCGTGGCGCGAATGTTGCCGTAGTGGCGGGCGCCGGTGGCCATCAGCCGTTCGCCGATGTTGCCCCCAGCCGAGACCTGACGGCGCAGGCCGTCCATCGGATGCTGATGCACCACCCCCCACTCGGTGCGCAGCAGGCGGCGGCGTTCGGCCTCGCTCATGCCGTACAGCGACGTGCCTTCATACAAAATGTCGCCGTGTTGCGGCGCCAGGCGCGCGGAGATGGATTTCAGCAGTGTCGTTTTGCCGGAGCCGGATTCGCCGACAATCCCCAGCACTTCGCCCGGCCAGAGGTCGAACGACACGTCGCTGAAGCCTTTACCCGGCGCATACAGGTGGGTCAGGTTGTTAACCGAAAGCAGCGGTTTCATTGGCTTTTCGCCTCGCTCTGTTGGCGGCAGTAATCGGTGTCGGAGCAGACAAACATCCGTTTGCCTGTGTCATCGAGCACCACTTCATCCAGATAGCTGTGTTTCGAGCCGCAGATGGCGCATGGCTCGTCCCACTCCTGCACCGTAAACGGATGATCGTCGAAATCGAGGCTCTCCACCCGGGTGTAAGGCGGGACGGCGTAGATGCGTTTTTCACGCCCGGCACCGAACAGCTGCAGGGCAGGCATCATGTCCATCTTCGGGTTGTCGAACTTCGGGATCGGCGACGGGTCCATCACGTAGCGCCCGTTGACCTTCACCGGGTAGGCGTAGGTGGTGGCGATATGGCCGAAGCGGGCGATATCCTCGTACAGCTTCACCTGCATCACGCCGTACTCTTCCAGGGCGTGCATGGTGCGGGTTTCCGTTTCGCGCGGCTCGATAAAGCGCAGCGGCTCCGGGATGGGCACCTGGAAAATCAAAATCTGATCTTCCGTGAGCGGGGTTTCCGGAATGCGGTGACGGGTCTGGATCAGCGTCGCGTCTTCGGTTTTTTCGGTGGTCGCGACGCCCGTTACCCGCTGAAAGAAGTTGCGGATCGACACCGCGTTGGTGGTGTCGTCCGCGCCCTGGTCGATCACTTTCAGCACGTCTGCTTCGCCGATCACGCTGGCGGTAAGCTGGATGCCGCCGGTACCCCAGCCGTAAGGCATCGGCATTTCACGGCCGCCGAACGGCACCTGATAGCCCGGAATGGCGACCGCTTTGAGGATAGCGCGGCGGATCATGCGTTTGGTTTGCTCATCGAGATAAGCAAAGTTGTAGCCGCTTAAGTTAGCCATGTTTGCGCTCCCGTTGCAGGCGTTTCAGCAGTTCCAGTTCGGCCTGGAAATCGACGTAGTGCGGCAGCTTGAGGTGCGAGACGAAGCCAGCGGCCTCAACGTTATCGGCATGGGCCAGCACAAACTCTTCGTCCTGCGCCGGGCCTGCAATCTGCTCGCCGTAGTCCGGCGCCTGCAGGGCGCGGTCAACCAGCGCCATTGCCATGGCTTTGCGCTCGCCGAGGCCAAACACCAGCCCGTAGCCGCGGGTAAAATGCGGGTCTTCATTTTCAGGCGCGACAAAACCGTTCACCATTTCACACTCGGTCATCAGCAGTTCGCCGACGTTCACCGCAAAACCCAGCTCTTCTGGCACAATTTCAACGTCGATATAACCGCTGCGAATCTCAGCCGCAAACGGGTGGTTGCGCCCGTAACCGCGCTGGGTGGAGTAGGCCAGCGCCAGCAGATAGCCTTCGTCGCCGCGCATCAGCTGCTGCAGGCGGGACGATCTGGAGCACGGGTAAACCGGCGGCGTGCGGGTGATATCATCAGGCTGAGCGCCTGAGTCTTCCTCCGCCTTCGCCAGACCTTGTTTCGCCAGCAGGCTGAAGACGTGCGGAGACGGTTCTTGTTCGGCGTCAGAGGTGCTGAGCGGCGGCACATCGCCGTTCGCCAGCAGGGTAAAATCCAGCAGGCGATGGGTGTAGTCATAGGTTGGACCCAGCCGCTGGCCGCCGGGGATGTCTTTGTACACCGCTGAAATGCGGCGCTCCAGGCGCATCTCCGCCGTGTTGATGGGTTCACTTACCGCCAGCTTCGCGAGCGTAGTGCGGTAAGCGCGTAGCAGGAAGATGGCCTCGACGTTATCGCCGCTGGCCTGCTTTAGCGCCAGC
>NZ_JAIWJZ010000133.1:0-6465 GCF_020216105.1 Enterobacter sp. K16B | reverse complement strand
TTGCGATAATCGTACTCCAAGCGGCGGGACCAGCGGCGCGGCGACGGGCGCTGGGCATTGCCGGTAAAGTTGTCCCATCGATAAAGATTACATCGTTAAAGATGGCGACGTAATGAACTTCTTGTTTAACGTTTGATTTGTTTTGAATGGTATAAATTACTGTTCTTACGCCTTCTTACGCAGATAGAACTCAAGATATTTTTTAGGTCTATCCTGAAAAGCACGCTCTTTGCCGTAGTTATAAGCATCGTTAAAATATTTATACGCTTCATCGAATTGATTCAACTCGTAACAGACCATACCCAAGTCGATTAACGGTGCAGTGTCTATATCCGATCCACGTGTCCGTAAAGCCGTCTCTCCCCATTTCTTTGCCTCAACGTAATCCGCAAGATCAAAATATGCGCTGTACATGCATGCAGAGATCCAGTTGGCAAATTCTGATTCGGACTTTGGTTCAGGAAGAGCTTGCCAGGCCTTTTGGTATTGTTCTAAAGCCTCGGCGTATTTTTGGATGTCGTGTAACTCGTTTCCTTTTTCAATAGTATTTGTTATAGATATTTTCATACTCAAGCGCCTGTCCTTTTAATTAAAAATCCTTTTCTAAGCAACAATCGAATTCAATAAAATGCATTACTAAATTATCATTTTATATTATAAAATTATTACATTGCAATCGATCATCTTATAGCAAATCTTTTTAAGTATCAATGACTCTATAACATCCCAATCACCTCCACCGAGGCCAGCGCCTATTCTTGGCATTTGTACTGAAAAGCGATTTACTAAAGCAAAGTCAGATAACTTTTCAAGACAAACTTCCAGGGATGCATAACATACGTATTGATTTTTGTCATTGACATTTTTCTTAATACCATCTTGTGCATACATATTAGCAATAAATATCTGTTCTTTAGCATCAACCAAGACAAAATCAACCGTACCTAATTCTGGGATGTTATTTCCATTGAAGCTATTGAGATAGTATTCCTTTGCAGAAGGATATTTATTTGAAAGAGACAGAACAAAGCCTTTACCCCATTTCCCTTTATTATTCACAATGTGAGCAATAACTATGGATTTTTTCAAAGGTTCCACAGCATTTCCAGACAAGAACTTTATTTGTTTTTTTTCTTGCAATAAACTCGTTGATGTTTTCCAGAAAGTTTCAAATTCCTCATTCGAAATTTCTTCAGCATCACTTAAGTCCAGATCGCTTTTTTTACCATCATACAGCAGAAAACCAACTTTATCGTTTTTATCTAGCAAAGAGGAAGATGCATAACAATCGCCATCTATAATATTTATTTGTCGTGTGGCCACTTCCCCTATGAATTCATTGAGAATAATTCCTTCACCTGCAATAAAATCAACGTTACCTTTATAATATTTTTTCACATCAACCACAACTCCTCGCACTTTTAACCATTCTTTCGGAGACATCAAGATCTTTTGTGTTTAAAATAAAGAATGTTTTTTTCGGGGTTCAATTACATCCAGGCCAGTAACATCTTTGTCAACAAAATGGCTTATACCTTTTTATTTTCTCGCCTAGGATGGCAACTGTCCAATTTATATTGGAAATACTATGATATAGTCATATAAGTAACTTCAATTGAATCATATATTTTACCAATTCTCCACTTACAATTCATGAGGGTCTAAGCAATAGTGGCAGAGAATTGTTCCTGTTAGGTTATGAGGGTCATAAGCAGCATCAACATGTCCCCACTCCCTTGATACAGGAAGAACAATAGTAGATTTAGTTTTGAACCATTCCCTTAAACATCGGCTGACTTTCCCTTCGGGTCTATTCTGTTTTCCCATCAATAATTTTTCTGGGGCGAAGCGCCAACTACGAATTATTGAGTTAGGATCATTGGGAACCAAGAAGTCAATTATTAGATATATATCTCCGAACTCATGGTCACCTTTAAGGATAGTTCTGTATGAGACTGTTTTATTGTCTTTTTTTTCAGGCCACCCCTCCCACCTTACATTTGTATTATTAAACAACTCTGTCTTAGTAACTCTTGGTCCTAATAGAACCCTTTTATTAAATTTAAGAACACCAGTTTCTGCGTCAAAATTCATTTTTACATCCCAATATCAAATGGAAGACCAATAGGTTCCAGAACTTTTTTATAATTCGAAAGGAAGAATTGGGTACCGCCACCGCTTCCTAACATTTCAGTATCTGGTGACAAAGCTTGTCCCGTACCAGCAATAGCATCTCGTTTGACTCTATACATCTGAATCTTACTTCTAAACCCATATTTTTCATGAGGTAGAACTTGTAAAGTTTCCCATAATTTTTGTCGACTACCATTAGCAGCTTCTAAAGTGGCTTTGTCGAAATAAAATCCTGACTGCCCAGGTGCTCCACCATAAACAATATCGCCTTCTTTAAGCATTGTGTTTGACCAAGAATAACGGCCTTGATAAATCCCTCTTCCTTGCCACTGCCTACCAAATGCCGCCTGGTTATGGTCATTTTATCGAGTCGGTGCACACTTCGCTTTCAATCCTAATGGATCAACCCAATTCAACGGATTAGTGGCGTAAACGTAAGTATTTATACCGCCATTAAAACCTATCGGGTCATCGGAACGATTCGGACGCCATCATACTTTTTAACACGTTAAATAATAAAAAGCCGGGAAGATTTGATGCTCTTCCCGGCCAATTATTATTGAATATTATTCATAAACTCTTGCAGCCATTAAAATATCTGCAATTAATGTCCAGTTAACATTTTCTGGAACAGGTAATCTTTGATTTAAATAATATCCATCCATATCTCCAACCCAAGATGCCATCGATTCAAAATATGAGGGTAAGTCTTTGCTCTCCCACTCACTTAGATTATTTCTGGCATTTGAAGATAAATTCTCAAGAAATTTAATAAAATCGTCTCTAGTATTTATTCCTTTAGTATTCATAACAATATTACTCCAGTACTTTTTATTCCATCACCCAATTTGAGAATAATCGACTTACCATCTGTTTTTGTTGTCATTTTCCACATCAGATCAGCAACTTCACTAGGTGAGGCCCATTTAAATGGAACTCGTTTCCTTTTTCTACAAGAGATGTAACTTTTTCATCAAATTTATCGAAACCGTTTTTCATATGCTTATTCATTATCAATCGAAAAGAGACCTCCTTGCCTATATAAAAGTGGTTTTAAGCGGAAAATGTTGTCAGAAGTAAGGAGGGTTCTAAAAGTGTTAGTTTTTATTATTAACCTAGCCAAAAAAGAATTGCTTAAAACCTTCTGCCTCAACATCCTTAAGCTTGCTTTTTAGCATTAAATCGATATCTTCCAGAAAGTCCTCTCTGAAATTAAAATCATCATCTGTAGCATCACCATCATATTTACTTTGTTCAATCTCAATGGCAGAACAAAAAGCATCCAAAAAGTCGGCTAACGAATTGGAAATAATGAAATTTCTTTTTTGAATACTACCATAAACAGGAGATGTGATATTTTGGGTATCACAAAAAAGAACATCTCCATTTCGTTCAGCAAAGATTATATATTCATCGCGCCAGGTCGTGTCATTTTGAACTCGCCAGCCTGATAACATTTTATTAAGCTCTTGGGGCTCAACAATCTGTATAATGAATGCACCATCAAATGTTGGGTGGTCATTTAAAATCAAATGGCTATAAAAAAATCGAATTTCACCATTTAAATTTACAGGAAAAGAAGTTTCATTTTCATCGTCTGCATAGTCTATCTCTCCCATATTTAAATCATTCATTTTGAATTTGTTGACAAAGTCTTGGATAGTATTTTTTATATGCATTATTCCTCTTTAAGAGTTAACATTATTGGCTACTCTGAAAATTACTATATCCATAGTTGAAAAATGTACTCATAATCCAAAGAAGTTCTTCGCGCCATTAAAAAAGAAAAACAAAGAATCAATAATGGCACGACACCCTTCAATATTAAGGTAGTTTATTGCCCTTTATTTTACGATTTGAGTCTATTTCGTAGAAATAATCTTCACAGAAGACGTCTAAAGCATTTTCTAGTGGAACAAGTTTCAACCCCCGGAATCCTTTACTGTCTATAACTTTCTTGACCTCTTGTTTAACAATGATAAAACCACCTAACAATGTGTCGTTCAACGAAAGTATATCATTTTCTAGCGCATCATCCTTGAATTCAATTTTAAAAGGTATGGTATCTCCGAACTTATCCTCTTCGAGAATAGATTTATCCTTATCTATAACATCGCCGCCTGGAAAATATACATATTTAAAATCATCCCGAAGAACTTGACCATTCCCAATCGAAACTGGTGTTATATCTCGGCCAAAAAAAACATTGTGCTTATAATTTTCAAAAATTGAAAATAAAGACTTATCCATCAAGTGTCCAAAGTCTTTTTTATAATAGTCAAATTTTAAAGCCCCAACATTTTTATTGCACAACAAATAAATATGGTCTGGGCATGCATCGTCTGTTATTCGATAAGGGAAGGAAAAGGCAGAGCCTTCTATTTCCCAGTTTTCATTAACCTGTAATCTTTCATCAACCATGCCCTGTAAATTTCTTGGCATGAGTGATGATTCAAAGTCATTCATGATCACATAATAGGACATTAATTCATTCCCCTGATTTTTTTGTGGGAACATGACCCATCCAAATTTTATTCTTCATATCAATCTGGATCCGCCTTATAGCTATCCTCGCCCCTTTAGCATCTAATCTTCCAGAAATATATCGTTACTCAACACGAGCAATGCGCCGACGGAGAATGTCACTATAGTTATGATGATTACTGCTATGGAAGATATCCATACCTTTCCCTGCATCTTGTTTCATCGCTGATGCGCTACCTGGAAAATTAATACCATTAAACGCAGAGTTCATGTCTTTTCCGATGCCAATATCATTGAAGAATGATTGCTCCTCTTTCCACACCTCAACGGGTATAACATGGTGAGCAGAATTCGCTCCGGCGTGCCGTTCGGCTGGAAGTGGAACCAGAAAATCTCCGGGGCATCAACGCCGTCAATACCCGCCAGCGGGTCGTAGCTGTCCTGATCGCTGTAAACGTAGGTCAGCGGCACATCCCCGTGCACTTCCTGCAGCAGCCGGAACCCTTCCCAGACAAACCGGGTGGTAACCGGCTTACCGGTTGGCTGTCCGCCCAGCATCTGGCGGCGCGTTTTGCTGATGCGGCGACCGAGCGGATCGTAGCGGAAGCTGACCTGCGTCTGCGGTTTGTTGCGATCCCGCGGCTGGCTGATGACTTCCGTCAGGCGGTGTTCGCCGTCGTAGCGGTAGTGCCAGCGGGTCTGGCCGTTATCCTTCTCCACGGTGCGGCCGTGGATGTCATAACGCCAGCGAATGCCGTTCAGCTGCGTCAGGCGATTGTGCGTGACCTTCTCAGCGGAACCTTCAAGCGGGTTATCAGCATAATATGACAACCTTATTTAATAGTTAATTCCACGTTAAATAAATACCGCAATTAAATGATTTAATATCATAGCAAATAGTTATATCACCCCATTCCAAGTGCCACATTATACTATGTTTTTCTTTTTCATCTGGTTTGCCAAGATCATATTCACCCGACACCCATTGATATAAAAATTCGACTTCTTTATTTAGCATATCAATGTTAGAAACCTTATTCCAATCATTTATTGCCTTATAATACCCTCCCTCTTTATAAATTAATTGCACCGTAAATGGCAAATTATTGAAGCATAATGGTTGTATTATAATCTCGAATTCCTTTCCCGACCAAAGAACGGTATTAACTGTATAATGATGGGGAATTAATTTCTGCATTTTATTTTCTGATTCAAGATATTTGTAAAGATCAGAAGTTATAAATTCATCCTCCCTTTGTATTAAAAGACATTTATTGTCTAACTCAACCTTACCATTTACCACGTTAATTTTAAAATTAATCATATGCTAATGACCTTCCCCGGTATCAATAGATTTCTAACTTCCTCAGGGATAAAGAATTGCATCCCACCCCCTCGACCATATATCTCATTAGCCAATCCTCTTCCATATGCTACATCAATATCCTCACTTACATAATAAGCTCTAACTTGCGTTCTTAATGTACGATGAGGATCTATTTTAACCTGAAGTGCTTCATGGTAGCCTATAGCATCTCCTTTATTTTGCCTAACGGTTGGATAAGTCACTGCATATGATGGAGGAGTATCACCGTTTGGATATAATGCATACAGAATCGTGCCTTTTTTCAGTTTCCTGTTTTTGTAGACATCTATACTTTGTAATCACCTTGACCTTGCCATCTCGTAGCTTCTTTAGATGGATCCCTACATTTACGGCTCAACCCCCACGGATCCACCCACCCCAGTGCATTCGGCGCATACTGGTAAAGGTTTATCCCCCCCGCCAGCCCTATCGGATCCTGCTGCGTAAACCGTCCGCAGTCCGGGTCGTAATACCGGAACAGA
>NZ_JAIWJZ010000132.1:0-24447 GCF_020216105.1 Enterobacter sp. K16B | reverse complement strand
CCGTATGTTCCCCCTCACCCCAGCCCTCTCCCTCAAGGGAGAGGGGGTTGTCTGTGCAGGCATTATTTTATGGGGATCCCTCAGCCCTGTGGGAGAGGGTTAAGATGAGGGCATCAGGCCGTGCGCGCCACCGCATCACGCGATGCCGCATCGCGCGCTTCACCGGTCAGCTCGCTCAGCTTGCCCTCGCGCATCTCCAGCAAACGGTCAGCATGAATAAAGTAGTGATCGTCATGGCTGATGGCGAAAATGGTTTTGCCCATCTGCTGCATCAGCGGCAGCAGCACCTGGTAAAACTCGCGGCGGAAGTGCGGATCCTGATCCGCCGCCCACTCATCCAGCAGAATGATGTCACGCTCTTCCGCCAGCGCCAGCAGCAGCGCCACGCGTTTTTTCTGCCCTTTCGAAAGCCTGAGGTTGAGGATCTTGCCGTCCTGCAGCTCCAGCTTGTGCGACATCTGCAGCTGCGCCAGCCATTTCTCCACCAACGCAGGATTGGCCTGTTGCCCTTCCGGTCCCAGCAGGTGGTCAAACAGCCAGACGTCGGTGAACACCGCCGAGAAAAGCTTGCGGTAATCCTCAGGTTTTTCTGCGCTCAGCGCCTTACCATCCAGCAAAATCTCACCCGACTGCGGCTGATAAAGCCCGGTGAGCAGCATCGCGAGGGTCGATTTCCCACTGCCGTTACCGCCAATCAGGAACAGCAGCTCGCCGCGGTGAATCGTCAGATTGATCGGCCCCACGGAGAAAGCGTTGTCCTGATAGCGGAACGTGACGTTACGCAGCTCCAGCGTCTGCCAGTTCGGGAAGGCCTGCGGGCGCGGGAATTCAGCGTTAAACGGTGCAAGATCGAACTTTTTGAGCTTATTAAACGCCACCTGCGCGCTCAGCAGGGTCGGCAAAGCTCCGACGGCCGAAAGCAGCGGCGTGCGCAAGAACAGCAGCGTCAGCGAGTAGGTTGCCGCGACGTTTGTATCCGCCCAGCCCAGGCTGTTCGCCATCCAGAATACCAGGCCAATCGCCCCCAGCATCATAATGTTTGACCAGTTCACCGCGCTCAGGTGGAAGGTATCGGCACGAATAATATGGTGCCGGTATTCGCGGGCGTCCGGAATATAGAGATTGTTAAAGATATGCTCGGCGCGCTCGCGGTTCAGGGTCAGCTCTTTGCGCCCTTCGAGTACCGTCTGGTAATTGTTGTAGAGCTTATCCTCGGTTTCGCGCAGTACCGCCATGTGTTTGTAAACGCGTGACACCAGCACAAAACCGCCCCAGATGGTGATGGCAATCCACAGGGCGGTTACCGCCAGCATTTTGCTGGAGAGCCAGGCGAGATAAGCCGCAGAGCCAAAGGTCAGAATAATCCCCTGCACCAGCTCCGGCAGACGAACGAACGCAATGGTAATGGCGCGCACGTCACTGGTTAACCCCGCCAGCAGAGACGCGCTGCCGAGCTGTTCAATGCGCTCTACGTGGGTGTCCAGAATCCGCTTGATGAACTCGCTGCGCAGACGAAAAACGAAATGGTGGCCGAGCACGGTCAGCGCCAGCTGAGAGCCGAGCGTGACTGCCATCAACAGCATTAGCAGGGCAAGAAATTCCGGCAATACGGCGAGTGATGTGTCGACCATTTCAATCAAACGCACGTTGATAAACGCGATCAGGCCAATACCCAGTGCGGCACTGGCGAGGCTTAGCGCCATGACGGCGATGAAGGGCCAGCGATACTGACGCCAGACAAGGAGAAGTAGTTGCATGCAGGCAATCCGGACAATAAAAATCAGCCAGCAGTGTAAACTGCCCGGCGTGTACATCAAGAATAATTCTTATTTTTGTTTACTAAAACCCGCCTGGCGGAACGTCAGGTTATAACGGTACTCACCCGTCAGGGGGTGAACGCCGGGTTTCAGCGGCTGAATGCCGTGATAATACAACCGCGACTCCCTGCCCCACACCACCACATCGCCATGTTCCAGCATGATGCGTTTGAGCGGATCGTTGCGGCGTAACCCGCCAAACTGGAACACGGCGGGCAGACCTAACGATACCGAGACGATAGGCGCGCGCAGATCGGGCTCATCCTTATCCTGATGCAGCGAGAGCTTCGCGCCAATGGCGTAGCGGTTAATCAGGCAGGCATCAGGACGGAAGTCGGCATAATCCGCGGCGACGGCAGCATCGTGACACAGCGTCTGAAAAACTGCAGGCATGGGAGGCCACGGCTGGCCGGTTGCGGGGTCGTTCGGCGCATACAGATAGCCGCGTTCGTTGGTCGCCCACCCCAGTTCACCGCAGTTAGCCATCGCAACCGACATGGTGTAGCCGCCCGGCGTGACCATGTGACGAAACGGTGAAACCGCCGTGACCTCGTCAATACCCTCCAGCAGCGCCGCCGCACGGGAAAGCGCAAAGCGGCGCAGGATAACCGCCCCCGGCGCCAATGGCTCCTGCCAGGGTTCAGCATCCGCAAAAAGATCGAGCATTATCCCTCCCGGCGTTTCGCCTCACGTTTCAGTAATAACGCTTTTCGCGCTGTCCCCCACCGATAACCTGACAGCGCGCCGTCGTTGCGAACAACACGATGACAGGGGATCACAATCGCCAGCGTGTTTGCCGCACAGGCACCGGCAACGGCGCGTACCGCGTTGGGCTGACCAATCGCCTGCGCCACCTGCTGGTAACTTGCCGTTTCACCGCAGGGGATAGTTCGCAGGGCTTGCCAGACCCGCTGCTGGAACGCTGTCCCGCGAATATCCAGCGGCAGCGCAAGCGGTACAGAACGGTTATCAATACTGGCAATTACCTGATGGATCCGTTGCACGAAGTCGTCGTCCAGCGGCGCATGCTCTGCGTTTGGGAACACCGTCGCCAGCTCTTCGATTAATTGCGCATCGGTGTCAGCCAGCAGGATCGCGCAGATCCCCCGCTCACTTTCTGCCACCAAGCAGCGTCCTAAAGCGCAATTATCGATGGCATAACGCACTGCCGCATCCCCTTTACGGTACTGCTTCGCCGTCATACCCAGCGCATCGTTGGCTTTACGATAATAGCTACTGCTGTCAGGAAACCCAGCCGCCAGCACGGCATCGGTAATTTTATCCCCCTGCGCAAGCGCGGCGCGCAGGCGCTGACCTCGCGCCGCCTGCTGCCAGGCTTTCGGGGTCATACCGGTGACAGACTTAAACAGACGGTGGAAATGGTAAGGACTCATGGCAACCTGCTGCGCCAGCTTCTCCAGGGTTAACGCCGGATCCTGCTCCAGCAGACGGCAGGCGTGTTCCACTTTGGCCAGCTTCTGTGCCTGCGGATCGCGCTTGTCCGGCATGCAGCGCTTGCATGGCCGAAATCCTGCCTGAACGGCATGGTGGGCATCAGGGTAAAAGCGGACATTTTTACGCAGCGCGTGGCGGGCACGGCATGACGGACGGCAGAAAATACCCGTCGTCTGCACAGCGAAGACAAACTGATCGTCAGCGCGCGGATCGCGGGCCAGCACGGCCAGCCAGCGATCCTCATCGGTCATTAAGGTCAGGTTTCTCATGATCGGCTCCTCTTATAAGCATATATACAGCCTGCCTGAGCGCCACAGATTAAAAACCCGCAACCTTGCTTTTTAATTTTTTTCATTCACCAGGAAGCTGGCGAACTGCGGCGAATGCCAGGTTTTGAACCCGTCGGCCTCTTTAACGATCATATACACCGCCAGCCCTTCCTGACGCACCACCTCTTTGGCTTTCTCCGGACCAAGAACCATTAACCCGGTGTCCCAGGCATCAGCTTCCAGCGCGGTGGGGGCAATAACCGTCACCGACACCAGATTATGCGTAATGGGTCGCCCGGTCTGCGGGTCGATAACGTGCGAAATACGCTTCCCGTCAAGCTCGTAATAGTTACGGTAGCTCCCTGAGGTGCTGATGCCATGTCCGTTGATGTCCACCATCGCCTGCACGGCATTTTGTTGATCAGTCGGTTTTTGAATCGCTACGCGCCACGGTTTGCCGCTGGCGTTCATGCCCCGGCTGACTAACGCGCCCCCCACTGATACCAGATAGCGGGAGATGCCTTCCTGCGCCATCAGCGCAGCCAGATGATCCGCCGCATAACCTTCGCCTACTGTAGACAGATCGACAAACAGATCGGGAATATCTTTTTGCAGGTACTGTTGACCGTACTGATTGATCACCGTCAGATGCTGTAGCCCTGTCCGGGCGCGGGCGTCATCAATGGCCGCCTGATCGGGCGTGGTCGCCGGCTGCTTGTTGGGGCCAAATCCCCAGAGGTTCACCAGGGGACCCACCGTCACGTCCATCGCCCCGTTGGTTTTGTAGCCCACGCGCATGGACTCGGTCACGATATCGGCCATCGCCTCGCTCACCGGCCACAGGGAGGTACTGCTTGAAAGGTTAAAGCGCATCAGCGCCGAGTCATTTTTGTAGGTCGACAGCAACTGATCGTCAGCATCCAGCTGTGACTGAATTTTGCTACGCAGTTCTTCGGCGCGTGCCTTATCAAGATTCATTACGCTGACGCGCCAGAAAGTGCCCATCGTTTTGCCTTCGAGCACCGTCGCCGCGGGGGCGTCGGTGGTGGTCTCCGGCGTGGAAGCGTCACAAGCGGTCAGGAAAAAAAGGATTGCCAGGAAGCTGGCGCGTAAAAAAGTCATGTCCATTCATTATTATCCTCATGCCAGGGCGGCAAGAGTACACCAAAACGGGTGAATTGTGAGAGCCTAAAAAAAACACAAAAAAGGGGCCGTGAGGCCCCTGAGTCATACCGTGTAGCGATTAGAACTGGTAAACCAGACCCAGCGCGACGATATCGTCCGTGCTGATACCTGCCTGACGGGTGAAGTCTTTGTCATCCAGCAGGTTGATTTTGTAGTCCACATAGGTGGACATGTTTTTGTTGAAGTAGTAAGTCGCGCCCACATCAACATATTTCAGCAGATCCTGGTCGCCGTAGCCTTCGATGTCCTTACCTTTAGACTGCAGGTAAGCCACGGATGGACGCAGACCAAAGTCGAACTGGTACTGAGCGACCACTTCGAAGTTCTGTGCTTTGTTAGCAAAGCCGTAAATGTCGCTGCTGCTCTGAGAGTTGCCGAAACGCGTTGCGTTATAGGTCTGGGAGTATTGCGCCGCCAGGTAAATGTTGTTGGCGTCGTATTTCAGACCACCCGTGTAGACTTCAGCACGATCGCCTTCGCCTTTCAGCGCCAGGTTACCCGTGTCGTTCTGGTCAGCGGTACGTTTGGAAGAAGACAATGCACCACCGATGCTGAAGCCTTCACCCAGGTTATAGGTCAGGGACGCACCGTAGCCGTCGCCGTTCTGTTTCAGGGTGCTACGACCGGTGTCGTTTTCACCGCTTACGCTGCCGTTTTTACCCTGATACTGCAGAGCAAAGTTCAGGCCATCCACCAGACCGAAGAAGTCCTGGTTACGGTAGGTTGCTACGCCGTTAGCACGGGACTGCAGGAAGTTATCTGCACCGTAAGTATCTCCACCAAATTCTGGCAGAACGTCGGTCCAGGAGGTCACGTCGTAGATCACGCCGTAGTTACGACCGTAATCGAAAGAACCCGCTTCAGCGAACTTCAGACCCGCGAACGCCACACGCGTCCAGGCCTGGTTGTCGCTTTCAGAGGTGTTGCCCTGGATCTGGTATTCCCACTGGCCGTAACCGGTCAGCTGATCGTTAACCTGGGTTTCGCCTTTGAAGCCAAGACGCATGTAGGTCTGGTCGCCATCAACGCTGTCGTCATCGGAGAAATAGTGCAGACCATCCACTTTACCGTACAGATCTAATTTGTTGCCGTCTTTGTTATAAATTTCAGCCGCATTTGCTGCGCCTGCCACCAGCAGAGCTGGTACCAGGAGGGACAGTACTTTAACTTTCATTTTATTAACCCTCTGTTATATGCCTTATAATTGCCACTGCTTACTGGTTAACCCTCATTAACCAGTCGGCAATTTCATTCTCCGCAAAATTACAGAATAATCCAATGCGAATATGATACGAAAACTTTGAAGATGTTTCATTTATCTATCAACATGTTTCAAAATGTAAACAGGAAGGAACTTTTACAAAGCACAAATAGCTTAGAAATTTAGCACTTATAATCAAACGAGAAAATACATGCATAACTATCAATAAGTTACAATAAAACACGTTACCGCACTGAATGACAAAACAAGATCGCGCCTAATCTCTAAAATATCTCTCGCTATCATCATTAACTTTATTTATTACCGTCATTCAGTTTTGAATGTCTGTTTATCCCTAATTCAACCGGATGCTTCGCATTCGGTTTTTTTTTACCTTTCTTTACGTAACCTTTCTTTTTTTGTGCTACCGCCGCGTAATTGTAACGACTATTAACTAAACGTCCGCCGGATCGCTGTCGAAAGCTCGTAATTCTCGAAAAACTTAATTTCTTGTTAATTCGTGCTATTTGCCGACTGGTGATGCGCCATATTTGTACGACTCTGGCGACTTTGTACATGTCTGGAGCCCGCCTGGCGACGATATTGTCCGTTGAAAAAGTCGCCTGTTCCAGGACAGTGGCGCTGGAAATTCAGTTATTACCCTTTATACTGCCCTATCGCCACAGAGCACGACCATAACGGGTTAAAGATATCAATGAGTCAGACTGAAACTACCGCCCCGAGCAAATTCTCCCTCCTTCCCGGGAGCATCACCCGTTTCTTTCTTCTTTTGATCGTTGTGCTGTTAGTCACAATGGGCGTTATGGTCCAGAGTGCGGTGAACGCCTGGCTGAAGGATAAGAGCTATCAGGTCGTTGATATCACCCACGCCGTACACAAGCGCATTGATACCTGGCGCTACGCCACCTGGCAGATTTACGACAACATCGCGGCAGCACCGGCCTCGTCATCCGGCGACGGGCTTCAGGAGACGCGGCTTAAGCAGGATGTCTATTATCTTGAGAAACCGCAGCGTAAGACCGAAGCGCTTATTTTTGGCTCTCACGACAGCGCCACACTTGAGATGACGCAGCGAATTTCAACCTATCTGGATACCCTCTGGGGCGCCGAGACGGTGCCGTGGTCGATGTACTACCTGAACGGTCAGGACAACAGCATGATCCTGATTTCGACCCTGCCGTTAAAAGATCTCTCGTCCGGGTTTAAAGAGACAACCGTGGGCAGCATTGTTGATTCCCGCCGCGCTGAGATGCTGCAGCAGGCGAACGCCCTCGATGAACGGGAAAGCTTCTCGTCCCTGCGTCGGCTGGCCTGGCAAAATGGCCACTATTTTACCCTGCGTACCACCTTTAACCAGCCGGGGCATCTGGCAACGGTCGTGGCCTTCGATTTACCGATTAATGATTTAATCCCGCCGGACATGCCGCTCGACAGCTTCCGTCTGGAGCCAGACAACAGTACCCAGAATATGCGTTCGGCACCTGATAAAGAGGCCGCAGAGAGCGTATCGATCTCCTTTAATGGCTCGAAAATCGAGATTGCCTCGTCGCTGAACTCGACCGGCATGCGTCTGGTGTGGCAGGTGCCGTTTGGCACCCTGCTGCTTGATACCCTGCAAAATATCCTCTTGCCTCTGCTGCTGAATATTGGCCTGCTGGCGCTGGCCCTGTTTGGCTACAGCACGTTTCGTTTCCATCCAGGGCGCCAGAGCGACGCTTCTGCGGTTCCGGCCGGAACCAGCAATGAGCTGCGCGTACTCCGCGCGCTGAATGAAGAGATTATTTCCGTACTGCCGCTTGGGGTGCTCGTTCACGATCAGGAGGCGAACCGTACGGTGATGAGCAATAAAATTGCCGATCATCTGCTGCCGCATCTTAACCTGCAGAACATCACCACCATGGCGGATCAGCATCAGGGCGTCATTCAGGCCACCATAAATAATGAACTGTACGAGATCCGTCAGTTCCGCAGCCAGGTCGCCTCCCGCACGCAGATCTTCATCATCCGCGATCAGGACAGGGAAGTGCTGGTGAATAAAAAGCTCAAGCAGGCGCAAAGGCTGTATGAGAAAAACCAGCAGGGACGTGCCGCCTTTATGCAAAACATCGGCGATGCCTTCAAGCAGCCGTTAAGGGCGCTGGCAAGCCAGGCGGCGGCGTTGAACACGTCTGAAAGTCATCAGCTTGCCTGCCAGGCCGACTCGCTGGTGCGTATGGTCGATGAGATCCAGCTGGCGAACATGCTGGAGAATGATTTCTGGAAGGGAACGCCAACCCTCTTCTCCATCCAGGATCTGATCGATGAAGTGGTTCCGGAAGTTCTGCCCGTGATTAAGCGGAAAGGGCTGCAGCTGCTGATCAATAACCATTTGTCTGCGAATGACGAACGCCATGGCGATCGAGAAGCGCTGCGTCGCATTCTGTTGATGATTATTCAGTATGCCGTCACCACCACGCAGATCGGCAAGATCACCCTGGAAGTGAATACGGACGAGTCGGCTGAGGATCGCCTGACGTTCCGCATTCTGGACACCGGGGAAGGTGTCACGACAAGTGAAATTGATAATCTCCACTTCCCGTTCCTGAATGACACACAAAGCGATCGCTACGGCAAGGCCAATGCCCTGACCTTCTGGCTGTGCGACCAGCTGGCACGTAAGCTTGGCGGCCACCTGAATATTAAAGCCCGCGAATCCCTCGGCACCCGTTATTCTCTCCACGTGAAAATGGCCGCCAATCCGCAGGAAGAAGACGAAGAACGTCTGCTGGATGATGTCGTGGTGATGGTTGATGTGACCTCAAATGAGATCCGCAATATAGTGGTTCGTCAGCTGGAAAACTGGGGTGCGGCCTGCATCACGCCGGATGAAAGACTTGCAAGTCAAGAATTTGATCTGTTTTTAACGGATAATCCGTCTAATCTTACTGCCTCAGGCTTGCTTTTAAGCGATGATGAGTCAGGCGTGCGAAAAATCGGCCCAGGCCAGTTGCGCGTCAACTTTAATATAAGCAATGCGATGCAGGAAGCTGTACTACAACTAATAGAAGAGCAACTGGCGCAGGAAGAGATAGCGGAATCACCGTTAGGCGGCAATGAAAATGCCGAGCTTCACGCCAGCGGATACTATTCACTCTTTGTTGATACAGTACCAGATGATGTTAAGCGGTTGTATACTGAGTCCGCTGCGAATGATTTTGCAGCGCTGGCACAGACAGCACACCGGCTTAAAGGGGTGTTTGCCATGCTTAATCTGGTTCCCGGCAAGCAGTTATGTGAAACGCTGGAACATCTAATTCGTGAGAAAGATGCCTCTGGCATTGAAAAATACATCAGCGACATTGACGCCTACGTCAAAAGCTTGCTGTAGCAAGGTAGCCTAATACATGAACAATATGAACGTAATTATTGCCGATGACCATCCGATTGTACTGTTCGGTATTCGCAAATCACTTGAACAGATCGAGTGGGTGAATGTAGTCGGTGAATTTGAAGACTCTACAGCACTGATCAATAACCTCCCAAAGCTTGATGCACACGTGCTCATTACAGATCTCTCCATGCCTGGGGACAAGTACGGTGATGGGATCACGCTCATCAAATATATTAAGCGTCACTTCCCGGACATCTCGATCATTGTTCTGACCATGAACAACAACCCGGCGATCCTGAGCGCCGTGCTGGATCTGGATATCGAAGGGATTGTGCTGAAACAAGGCGCACCGACCGATCTGCCAAAAGCGCTCGCCGCGCTGCAGAAAGGCAAGAAGTTCACCCCTGAGAGCGTCTCTCGTCTGCTGGAAAAAATCAGCGCGGGTGGCTACGGTGACAAACGTCTGTCGCCAAAAGAGAGCGAAGTTCTGCGCCTGTTTGCAGAAGGTTTCCTGGTGACCGAGATCGCCAAGAAACTGAACCGCAGTATTAAAACCATCAGCAGCCAGAAGAAATCAGCAATGATGAAACTGGGCGTGGACAACGATATTGCTCTGCTGAACTATCTCTCCTCCGTTACGCTGAGCGCAACGGATAAGGATTGATCCCCACTGTAAATGCCGGGTGGCGCTCGCGCTTACCCGGCCTACAGAACCCGTAGGCCCGCGCAAGCGCAGCGCCGCCGGGCAAATAAAAAAGGCCCTTACGGGCCTTTTTTATATTCTGGTTTTTCTCACCCGATCTGCGTAAATCGACAATGTCTGCTTCAGCACGTCCAGCGTCACCGGCTTCGACAGACAGCTGTCCATGCCTGACTCCAGACAGCGCTGCTTCTCCTCCGCCAGCGCATTCGCCGTGACGCCCACCACCGGCAACGTCAGGCCAAGCTGGCGGATGCGCTGCGTCAGGCGGTAGCCATCCATGTTCGGCATGTTGACGTCGCTAAGGACGATATCAATGTGATTTTTACTCAGCACATTCAGCGCATCCACGCCGTCATTCGCGGTTTTGCACTGGTAGCCAAGCGATCCGAGCTGGTCAGCCAGCAGGCGGCGGTTAATCGGATGGTCATCCACCACCAGAATCATCATATCGTCATTCACCGACGCCAGCGCCTCCGGTGAGGGCAACCCGCCCGCGCTGTCGCTCTCTTCCAGTTGCACCTTGTAGATGCGCGCCAGCAGGCTCAACAGCTCATGCGGCGTTGCGACACTGTGTACCCACTCCCCTGGCGCACGTTCAACCGGGATGCCAATGTGGCGACGACAGAACATCACCACTCCTCTTCCCTGCCACGGCTGTTCCAGCATCTCGTCGGTTATCAGCACATCGTCGACGTCCGGCGTCTGGCCTTCATAACCCGAGACCCGCACGCCGCTGTGGGTCAGCAGTGCCGTCAGATAATCATTCAGCGAGGCATTGTGCACCGCGAGCCAGCAGCGCTTATCGCTTAGCCCGTCAACCGTCGCTTTCGCCGGATACTGCGCTGAATAGAGCGGAATGCGGATGGTGAACTGGCTACCCATGCCGGGCTCGGTATCCACCGAGATATCACCGTCCATCATGCTGACGAGCTTCTCACAAATCGCCAGCCCCAGTCCGGTGCCCTGGAAGTTACGCTGCACACCGGTTCCCACCTGGAAGAACGGGTCGAACAGACGAACCACTTCCTTCGCCGGGATGCCCACCCCCGTGTCGCGCACGCGGATGCTCAGGTAATCCCCCGCCCGGCGGACGTGCAACACAATGCAGCCGATATCGGTGAATTTAATGGCGTTGCTGAGCAGGTTAGAGATAACCTGCTGCAGACGCATCGGATCGCCGTGCAGCGTCAGCGGCACATCCGGTTCGATAAAGCAGTAAAGCCCCAGCTGTTTACGCACCACCAGCGGCAGATAGTTAGCGCTGATATGGTTCATCACCTCGCGCGGTGAGAACTCCCGCGGTTCGATTTTTAGCTGCTCAGACTCAATTTTAGAGAAGTCGAGAATATCGCTAATGATTTTCAGCAGCAGACTGGAGGAGTTGTTCATCGCCGTCACCAGCCTGTCGACCCCTTTCGGCAGCTCTTTCGTCTGCAGCAGATCGAGGTTACCGATAATCCCGTACAGCGGCGTGCGCAGCTCGTGACTGACCGTCGCAAGGAACATCGATTTCGACTGGCTGGCCTGCTCTGCGGCCTGGGCCATCTCCTGCAACGACTCTTCCATCTTCACACGCGCAGAGACATCCACCAGCACGCAAATCGCAACGTTTTCATTACGATAGCGGGAATGGACAAAGCTGATCTGCAGGTTGGTATGGGTACTGGTGAGCACGTCGACAAAGTTAACCTGCTGACCGCAGATAATCTGCGTCAACCGCTGCCGGTCCTCATGCGTCAGCATGTTCAGGTAGTTATGCGCCAGCTCGTTACTCAGAATATTTGTCCCATCCTGGGTACGCAGAATGCAGATCCCCACCGGGGCCGAGGCAACAATCTTACGGTTAAACTGCTCGTGCTCCTCCAGTCGCTGGGCGTCGCTTTCGGCGGGAATAAAGATTTTTCGCTCATACATGCGTGCCAGGGTAAACAGCGCGCCACCCGCCAGCAGGTTCAGCAGAATGGCATTCATGATAAGAATGCGTATCCGCTCGAGCACCATGTCCACCGGCAGCGAATAGACAATACTCAGCGAAGAAGGCGGCAGACTTTTCTTCAGCACCAGCTCGCGGAAGCCTGAGGTATAACCAAACCATGACCGCTCCTGCATCCATTGCGGTTCAACGTTTAAACGGTTATCGGGTCCGGCAAGGGAGATCAGCTGATGACCGTTTTCATCCAGAATGGTCACCCCCATGGGCAGGCTGCCAGGGGTAAAGAAGTTTTCCATGCGAATGGTCTGCTCAATCCCCAGCAGTGCCTGCAGGCGATTGCCGAGATAGACCGGGGTCAGGGCGTAGAAATAACCCACGCCCGTACGCGGGCCCTGGCTAACCCAGAAGATGTTATTCCCGCGCTCGTCCTGCGGCGCATTGCGATATTTCACGATACGTTCATGCAGGCTTTTCAGCGCATCATCACGCTCAACGGGCACATCGCGCAGGCCAAAATCCGCCATGCAGAGATTTTCACTGCCAATCAGGAATACACGGTTCAGATCATAAGCGGCGGAGAAATTATCACGCCAGTAACGCATGAACCAGGCAAGTGATTCCAGCGATCCGCGCCAGGTGTTGCTCAGCGTGGAACAATCGGAATCCGGGAACAGGGGCTGGAAGTCCGGGACTTCGGTTTTATCACTCCGGCCGCGAAGCGCCAGAATGCCGTTTTCCGCCGTGAGGCGATTTTCGGCAATATACTTCAGCTCCTTCATCACGTCAGACGTTCGCTGAATGTAGCGCTGGGCCTGGTCGGAGCTTAAATTAAACTCCTGGCGGATCTCCGCTTCTTTCTGGTGCAGCGCGTTAACGATGTAAAACACCGAGAACAGGGCCACCAGCAGCCAAAGCAGGAGCGCCAGCGCCCGAAACAGATAGCGAGAAACTTTCAGCGTAGTACGAAAGGAGACGAGGTATTTCAAAGGGGCGAGGCTCCGCCGTCGGGGTCAAAAGAATGTGGTTAAGGTAGCGGTAAACGCGCCAGGTCGCAACGTTGACTTATCTGCTTGTGCAAAAGAAAAGGGCCGGAATCCGGCCCTTTTTTGCATCAGGAGACATTACTCGTCAGCGTCGTCCGCTGCATCATCATCGGTGTCGGTTTCCGGCGCGATATCATCATCACCTTCCGCGACGCTACCGTCGATGGAGTCGAGCTCTTCGTCATCCACTGGCTCAGCAACGCGCTGCAGACCTACCACGTTTTCATCTTCCGCAGTACGGATGAGGATCACACCCTGGGTGTTACGACCCACGACGCTGATCTCAGAAACGCGAGTACGCACCAGCGTACCGGCATCGGTGATCATCATGATCTGATCCGCGTCGTCTACCTGCACCGCGCCAACAACGGAACCGTTGCGCTCGGTCACCTTGATAGAGATAACGCCCTGCGTGCCGCGAGACTTGGTTGGGTATTCCCCTTCCGCCGTACGTTTACCGTAACCATTCTGCGTGACGGTCAGGATGGCTCCTTCACCGCGCGGAATGATCAGCGAAACGACGCTGTCTTCGCCCGCCAGCTTGATACCGCGAACGCCCGTCGCGGTACGGCCCATTGCGCGAACGGCGTCTTCTTTGAAGCGCACCACTTTACCGGCAGCAGAGAAGAGCATGACTTCATCGGAGCCCGAGGTCAGATCGACGCCAATCAGCTCGTCGCCTTCGTTCAGGTTCACCGCGATGATACCGGCAGAGCGTGGACGGCTGAATTCGGTCAGCGCGGTTTTCTTAACGGTACCGCTGGCGGTCGCCATAAAGACGTTCACGCCCTCTTCGTACTCGCGTACCGGCAGAATGGCGGTGATACGTTCGTTCGCTTCCAGCGGCAGCAGGTTTACGATTGGACGACCACGTGCGCCACGGCTCGCTTCCGGCAGCTGATAGACTTTCATCCAGTACAGACGCCCCCGGCTGGAGAAGCAGAGGATCGTGTCATGGGTGTTCGCCACCAGCAGACGGTCAATAAAGTCTTCTTCTTTAATACGTGCCGCAGACTTGCCCTTACCGCCACGACGCTGTGCTTCGTAGTCGGTCAACGGCTGGTACTTCACGTAGCCCTGGTGAGACAGGGTCACAACAACGTCTTCCTGGTTGATCAGGTCTTCGATGTTGATGTCCGCGCTGTTGGCGGTGATTTCGGTGCGACGCTCATCGCCGAACTGATCGCGGACCAGCTCCAGCTCTTCACGGATCACTTCCATCAGACGCTCTGCGCTGCCCAGGATGTGCAGCAGCTCGGCAATCTGCTCCAGCAGCTCTTTATATTCGTCGAGCAGTTTTTCATGCTCAAGGCCGGTCAGTTTCTGCAGACGCAGATCCAGAATCGCCTGGGCCTGCTGTTCAGTCAGGTAGTACTGACCGTCACGCACGCCAAACTCAGGCTCCAGCCACTCAGGACGCGCCGCGTCATCACCCGCACGCTCCAGCATCGCCGCGACGTTGCCCAGATCCCAGGGACGGGAAATCAGCGCGGTTTTCGCTTCCGCCGGGGTTGGCGCGCGACGGATCAGCTCGATGATCGGGTCGATGTTGGCCAGCGCAACCGCCAGCGCTTCAAGAATGTGGGCACGGTCACGCGCTTTGCGCAGTTCAAAGATGGTACGGCGGGTCACCACTTCACGGCGGTGACGCACGAACGCGCTCAGGATCTCTTTCAGGTTCATGATCTTCGGCTGACCATGGTGCAGTGCAACCATGTTGATACCGAAGGAGACCTGAAGCTGAGTCTGGGAGTACAGATTGTTCAGCACAACCTCACCCACCGCGTCGCGTTTGATCTCAATCACGATGCGCATCCCGTCTTTATCAGACTCGTCACGCAGCGCGCTGATGCCTTCAACGCGTTTTTCTTTTACCAGCTCGGCGATTTTCTCAATCAGACGCGCTTTGTTCACCTGATACGGGATCTCGTGAACAATGATGGTTTCGCGGCCGGTTTTGGCGTCCGCTTCCACTTCAGCGCGGGCACGGATGTAGATCTTGCCGCGACCGGTACGGTACGCTTCTTCGATACCGCGACGACCGTTGATGATCGCCGCCGTCGGGAAGTCCGGGCCCGGGATGTGTTCCATCAGCCCTTCAATGCTGATGTCTTCATCGTCGATATAGGCCAGGCAGCCGTTGATCACTTCCGTGATGTTGTGCGGCGGAATGTTGGTTGCCATACCTACGGCGATACCGGACGAACCGTTGACCAGCAGGTTAGGGATTTTCGTTGGCATAACGTCAGGAATTTTTTCCGTGCCGTCGTAGTTATCAACGAAATCAACCGTCTCTTTTTCCAGGTCGGCCATCAGCTCATGGGCAATCTTCGCCAGACGGATTTCCGTATAACGCATTGCCGCGGCGGAGTCGCCGTCGATAGAACCAAAGTTACCCTGACCATCTACCAGCATGTAACGCAGCGAGAATGGCTGCGCCATACGGACGATAGTGTCGTACACCGCGGAATCACCATGGGGATGGTATTTACCGATTACGTCACCAACGACACGGGCAGATTTTTTGTAGGCTTTATTCCAGTCATTGCCCAATACGTTCATGGCGTATAGTACGCGACGGTGTACCGGCTTCAGGCCATCGCGGACGTCCGGCAGCGCACGGCCAACAATGACCGACATCGCATAGTCCAGATAGGAGCTCTTCAGCTCTTCCTCGATGTTAACCGGTGTAATTTCTCTCGCAAGGTCGCTCATCTAACCGCTATCCCTCTACTGTATCCCGGATTCAAAGGTCGCAAATTATAACACAGCCGAGGTGATACAGGTAAACCTATACGCTTTATTCACGGGGATTGCCTGATATACTCATTCGTCTTGCTAAATAAGGAGTAAAAGCGCCCATGAATGCCGAAAAATCCCCGGTGGCTCACAACGTTGACCACGAAGAGATTGCCAAATTTGAAGCGGTGGCCTCCCGCTGGTGGGATCTCGAAGGTGAGTTCAAACCGCTGCATCGCATTAATCCGCTGCGTCTGGGCTATATCGCGGAGCGTTCCGGCGGTCTGTTCGGTAAGAAAGTGCTCGATGTCGGCTGCGGCGGCGGTATCCTGGCTGAGAGCATGGCGCGCGAAGGGGCGAACGTCACGGGTCTGGATATGGGCTTCGAGCCGTTGCAGGTTGCCCGTCTGCATGCCCTGGAGTCGGGTATTCAGGTTGAATATGTGCAGGAAACCGTCGAAGAACACGCGGCGAAACATGCTCATCAGTACGATGTGGTGACCTGCATGGAGATGCTGGAGCACGTTCCCGATCCGCAATCCGTGGTGCACGCCTGTGCAAAACTGGTGAAACCGGGCGGCCAGGTCTTCTTCTCGACCATCAACCGTAATGGTAAAGCCTGGCTGATGGCAGTCGTCGGTGCGGAGTATGTGCTGCGCATGGTGCCGAAAGGGACGCACGACGCGAAGAAATTCATCAAGCCTGCGGAGTTGTTAAGCTGGGTTGACCAGACGTGGCTCAAAGAGCAGCACATTACCGGCCTGCACTACAATCCGCTGACCAATAAATTCAAACTCGCACCGGGCGTTGATGTTAACTATATGTTGCACACAACCGCCAAAAACGACTAACGTCATTCGTTATTCTTATAAAGATTGCGCGACATCATGTTGCGCAATTCTGACCACCCGTCGAAGAAATCAGCACTCGATCAAATTTTGAATTTTTTTTCTTAATTATTGACATCTCTTCCAGGCCTTACAGCATGAGGACTTAGCCTTTTTTACCCTTTCACAACCTCAATTTAACGTCAAAATCAACCCTTGTGCTGAAAAGAATCCTTACTAGAATACTCACCATATAGCGTTTTTCTTATCGCAAACCCCCTATATGTAGTATTTATCCACAGAGTTAGTCACAAGACGGTTCTGTGGATAAGCGGGGGATATTTTTTATTTCACGGACAGGTAAACCCCACATGAATCAGAGTCTGCTGGTGACAAAGCGCGACGGTACTACCGAGCGTATCAATCTGGACAAAATCCATCGAGTTCTCGACTGGGCAGCAGAAGGACTGAACAACGTATCTATCTCCCAGGTTGAACTGCGTTCTCACATCCAGTTCTACGACGGCATCAAAACGTCTGATATCCACGAAACCATCATCAAAGCTGCGGCAGACCTGATCTCCCGCGAAGCACCGGATTATCAGTACCTTGCGGCACGTCTGGCTATTTTCCACCTGCGTAAAAAAGCCTACGGCCAGTTTGAGCCGCCGAAGCTGTACGACCACGTGGTGAAAATGGTTGAGCTGGGCAAATACGACACGCATCTGCTGGAAGACTATACGGAAGAAGAGTTCGAGCAGATGAACGGGTTTATCGATCACTGGCGCGATATGAACTTCTCCTATGCGGCAGTGAAGCAGCTCGAAGGCAAATACCTGGTTCAGAACCGTGTAACCGGTGAGATCTACGAAAGCGCCCAGTTCCTCTATATTCTGGTGGCCGCCTGCCTGTTCTCCAACTATCCGCGTGAAACCCGTCTGGACTACGTGAAGCGTTTCTACGATGCGGTCTCTACGTTCAAGATTTCTCTGCCTACGCCAATCATGTCTGGCGTGCGTACTCCAACCCGTCAGTTCAGCTCCTGCGTACTGATCGAGTGCGGTGACAGCCTGGATTCCATCAACGCCACCTCCAGCGCCATTGTGAAATACGTTTCCCAGCGTGCCGGTATCGGTATCAACGCCGGCCGCATTCGTGCGCTGGGCAGCCCGATTCGCGGCGGTGAAGCGTTCCACACCGGCTGTATCCCGTTCTACAAACACTTCCAGACGGCCGTGAAATCCTGCTCTCAGGGCGGCGTGCGTGGTGGTGCAGCGACCCTGTTCTACCCAATGTGGCACCTGGAAGTGGAAAGCCTGCTGGTCCTGAAAAACAACCGCGGCGTGGAAGGCAACCGCGTGCGTCACATGGACTACGGCGTACAGATCAACAAGCTGATGTATACCCGTCTGCTGAAAGGCGAAGATATCACCCTGTTCAGCCCGTCTGACGTCCCGGGCCTGTATGACGCGTTCTTCGCCGATCAGGACGAGTTCGAGCGTCTGTATACCAAATACGAAAAAGACGACAGCATCCGTAAACAGCGCGTGAAAGCGGTCGATCTGTTCTCCCTGATGATGCAGGAACGTGCCTCTACCGGTCGTATCTATATCCAGAACGTTGACCACTGCAACACCCACAGCCCGTTTGACCCGGTGGTTGCCCCAGTGCGCCAGTCTAACCTGTGCCTGGAGATCGCCCTGCCGACCAAACCGCTGGAAGACGTGAACGACGAAAACGGTGAAATTGCGCTGTGTACGCTGTCCGCGTTCAACCTGGGTGCGATTAAGAGCCTGGACGAGCTGGAAGAGCTGGCTGTGCTGGCCGTCCGCGCCCTCGACGCCCTGCTGGACTACCAGGATTACCCAATCCCGGCCGCCAAACGCGGTGCGATGGGCCGTCGTACCCTGGGTATCGGCGTGATCAACTTCGCCTACTGGCTGGCGAAAAACGGCAAGCGTTACTCTGACGGCAGCGCCAATAACCTGACCCACCAGACGTTTGAAGCCATTCAGTACTATCTGATGAAAGCCTCTAACGAGCTGGCGAAAGAGCAAGGCGCGTGCCCGTGGTTCAACGAAACCACCTATGCGAAAGGCATTCTGCCTATCGACACCTACAAGAAAGACCTGGATGCGATTGTCAGCGAGCCGCTGCATCTCGACTGGGAAGGCCTGCGCGAGTCCATCAAGACCTATGGCCTGCGTAACTCCACGCTCTCTGCCCTGATGCCGTCCGAGACCTCTTCGCAGATCTCCAACGCCACCAACGGTATTGAGCCACCGCGCGGCCACGTCAGCATCAAAGCCTCGAAAGACGGCGTGCTGCGTCAGGTGGTGCCGGATTACGAGACGCTGGGTGACAACTACGAGCTGCTGTGGGAAATGCCTAACAACGACGGCTACCTGCAGCTGGTGGGTATCATGCAGAAATTTATCGACCAGTCGATCTCTGCCAATACCAACTACGACCCGACGCGCTTCCCGTCTGGCAAGGTTCCGATGCAGCAGCTGCTGAAAGACCTGCTGACCGCCTACAAATTTGGCGTGAAAACCCTGTACTATCACAACACCCGTGATGGTGCGGAAGACGCGCAGGACGACCTGGTTCCGTCAATTCAGGACGATGGCTGCGAAAGCGGCGCATGTAAGATCTAAGCACTTTGCCGGGTGGCGCTACGCTTACCCGGCCTACGATTTTGGAGGCCCGGCAAACGCAGTGCCGCCGGGCAATAAAATCTCAACAGGACTCACCGCAATGGCATATACCACCTTTTCACAGACGAAAAACGACCAGCTCAAAGAGCCGATGTTCTTCGGCCAGCCGGTCAACGTGGCACGCTACGATCAGCAAAAATATGACATCTTCGAAAAGCTGATTGAAAAGCAACTCTCCTTCTTCTGGCGTCCGGAAGAAGTGGACGTTTCCCGCGACCGTATTGACTACCAGTCGTTGCCGGATCACGAAAAACATATCTTCATCAGCAACCTGAAATACCAGACGCTGCTGGACTCCATTCAGGGACGTAGCCCGAACGTGGCGCTGCTGCCGCTGATCTCCATTCCTGAGCTGGAAACCTGGGTAGAAACCTGGGCGTTCTCCGAGACGATCCACTCCCGCTCTTACACCCATATCATCCGCAACATCGTCAACGATCCGGCGGTGGTATTTGACGATATCGTCACCAATGAGCAGATCCAGAAGCGCGCGGAAGGCATTGCCCATTACTACGACGAGCTGATTGAGATGACCAGCTACTGGCATCTGCTGGGCGAAGGTACTCACCATGTGAACGGTAAAACCATCACCGTGAACCTGCGTGCGCTGAAAAAGCAGCTGTATCTGTGTCTGATGAGCGTCAACGCGCTGGAAGCGATCCGCTTCTACGTGAGCTTTGCCTGCTCCTTCGCCTTTGCCGAGCGCAAGCTGATGGAAGGTAACGCCAAAATCATCCGTCTGATCGCCCGTGACGAAGCCCTGCACCTGACCGGTACCCAGCACATGCTGAATCTGCTGCGCAGCGGTTCGGACGACCCGGAGATGGCGCAAATTGCCGAAGAGTGCAAACAGGAGTGCTATGACCTGTTCGTGCTGGCGGCCCAGCAGGAGAAAGAGTGGGCAGACTATCTGTTCCGCGACGGCTCCATGATTGGCCTGAACAAAGATATTCTGTGCCAGTACGTTGAGTACATTACCAACATCCGTATGCAGGCGGTTGGTCTCGACCTGCCGTTCCAGACGCGCTCTAACCCTATTCCGTGGATCAACACCTGGCTGGTGTCCGATAACGTGCAGGTGGCGCCACAGGAAGTGGAAGTCAGTTCTTACCTGGTCGGTCAGATTGATTCTGAAGTGAACACTGACGACCTGAGCGACTTCCAGCTCTGATGACGCGTGTCACGCTGAGCCTTTCGGGCACAGAAGTGCTGTGCCAGGAAGAGCACCCTTCCCTGCTGGTGGCGCTTGAAGCGCATCAGGTGGAGGTGGAGTACCAGTGTCGTGAAGGTTATTGCGGCTCCTGCCGCTGCCGCCTGGTCGCAGGCCAGGTGGACTGGCTGACCGAACCGCTGGCCTTTATCAACGAAGGGGAAATTTTGCCCTGCTGCTGCCGGGCAAAAGGCGATATAGAAATCGAGATGTGATTGTGTCGGGTGACGCTTCGCTTACCCGACCTACAAAACCGCAGTTCGTAGGCCGGGTAAGGCGCAGCCGCCACCCGGCAATTTCAGCGTTTATCCTTCAAAAAACTCACCGCTTTATCCGGGAAATCCGTAAACAGTCCGTCCACGCCCGCCTGGTTGTACAACACCTCATAAAGCTGATTCACGTCCGTGGCATACGGCGGCAGCTGGTCTGCGCGCACCGTGTACGGATGGACCTGCATCTTGCTGGCATGCGCCTCTTTCACCATCGCCGTCAGCTTCACGTGGCCCGGTGTAGAGCCCTCTGCCACCAGCATGTGGTAATCCGGCCCGATCCCGTCGGCGTACTGCGCAATCTGCTTCATCGCGCCCGGCTTAAACATCCAGTCGTAGTTGTAGTTTACCCACTTGCCGTCCGGCTGCTTCTCCTGGGTTTCATTCCAGTCGGTCAAGGCAATCAGCTGCACCAGATTGAGATCCATCCCCATCTTCGGCTCCAGCTCGGTTTTGATGCGCTTGAGCTCAGCGGCGTCAAAACACTGCAGATAAACCTTGTCCTTCTTGCTGGTGTAGCCGTACTGCTTCAGCACTTCCAGCGTTTTCGCGGCAATGTCTTTCCCTTCCTGGTGGTGGAACCACGGCGCCTTGATTTCCGGGTAGATGCCGATATTTTTCCCGGTTGAGTGGTTCAGCCCCTGAACAAACTCAATCTCGTCCTGGAAGGTATGGATCCGGAAGTCAGATTTGCCCATCGGGAAACGTCCCGGATAAACCTGCTTCTTCTTGCCATTTTCAATCTCGAAGCCTTCCGTGAACTTCAGCGAGCGGATTTCTGCCAGCGTAAAGTCAATGGCGTAGTAGCGGCCATCTTTGCGGGCGCGGTCCGGGAAACGCTCCGCCACGTCCGTCACGCGGTCAAGGTAGTGATCGTGCAGGACAACCAGCTGGTCATCCTTCGTCATCACCAGATCCTGCTCCAGATAATCCGCGCCCTGCGCATAGGCCATCGCTTTTGCCGGCAGCGTATGCTCCGGCAGATAGCCGCTCGCACCGCGGTGGGCGATGACGATTTTATCTGCCGCCAGCGCGGACCCGGTCATCAGGCCCGCCAGCAGCAGGCCCGTCGCTAACTGTGTTAATTTCATTACAATGCTCCTTATTGACGACGCGCCAGCACTTCCGCGTGGTGACGTTTTTCACCGATCATCACAACAACCAGCAGCAGGACCGCCAGCACGCTGCCGCCAATCATCACCATAAAGCCGCCGTCCCAGCCGAAGAAGTCAACGGTGTAGCCGACAATGGCGCTCGCCGCGACCGAACCGCCCAGATAGCCAAACAGACCGGTAAAGCCCGCCGCCGTGCCTGCCGCTTTTTTCGGTGCCAGCTCCAGAGCGTGCAGACCAATCAGCATTACCGGACCGTAAATCAGGAAGCCGATGACGATCATACAGGCCATATCGACTGATGGGTTGCCCGGCGGGTTGAGCCAGTAGACCACGGTGGCGATGGTGACCAGAGTCATAAAGAAGACGCCCGTCGCACCGCGGTTGCCTTTAAACACTTTGTCCGACATCCAGCCGCAAATCAGGGTGCCCGGGATCCCCGCATATTCATACAGGAAGTAGGCCCAGGAGGATTTATCCAGCGCGAAGTGCTTCACCTCTTTCAGGTAAGTCGGCGACCAGTCGAGAATGCCGTAGCGCAGCAGATAAACGAACACGTTGGCGACCGCGATATACCACAGCAGCTTGTTAGGCAGCACGTACTTCATGAAGATCTGCTTTGCCGTCAGCTCTTCTTCGTGCTTCTCGCTGTAATCGTCCGGGTAGTCGTTTTTGTACTCCTCAATCGGCGGCAGGCCGCAGGACTGCGGCGTATCGCGCATCAGGGCGAAGGCAATAATCGCCACCAGAATGGCGCCAAAGGCCGGCATGTAGAGCGCCGCATGCCAGTCGTTAAACCAGGCCATCCCCAGCAGGAACAGCAGAGGCGGAATGCCGCCCCCCACGTTATGCGCACAGTTCCATACCGACACGATGCCGCCACGCTCTTTCTGCGACCACCAGTGCACCATGGTACGTCCGCATGGCGGCCATCCCATCCCCTGGAACCAGCCGCAGAGGAACAGCAGCACGAACATGATGGCAATGCTGGAGGTTGCCCACGGCACAAAGCCCATAAACAGCATGACCGCGGCCGCGAGGATCAGACCCGCCGGCAGGAACACGCGCGGATTCGAGCGATCCGAGACGGACCCCATGATGAATTTGGAAAAACCGTAGGCGATGGAGATCCCCGACAGCGCGAACCCCAGATCGCCGCGCGAAAAGCCCTGCTCCACCAGATACGGCATAGCAAGCGCGAAGTTTTTGCGCACAAGGTAATACGCCGCGTACCCGAAGAAGATCCCGAGGAAAATTTGCCAACGCAGACGGCGGTATAGCGGATCAATTTCTGCCTCTGGCAGACGCGCCCGATGCGGCGCAGGTTTGAAGATACTGAGCATGACAGCCTCCGTGGCCAGCTATTGAATTTACAGGGGTTTAACTGCCCCATACTCCAGAGAGGTCGCGATGTTAAGAAATCACGGTGATTGTTACTGTGAATCAACGCACAAATTGTTACAGAAATATGACAGGATGCGCAAAAAAAGCGCATGAAATCACGTTTCACTTTCGAATTTCGCTCGTTTGTGTTCGAAATCAAACAAACCACAGTTTTCATGTGGCTAAATGATAAAAAAACGAACACTGAGGGATGACAATGACAATTCACGATCCACGCTTTCGCGATGTGATTATCATTGGCGGTGGCGCAACCGGCGCCGGCATCGCACGCGATTGTGCCCTGCGGGGGTTAAGCGTCACGCTGGTGGAGCGCCATGACATTGCGACAGGCGCAACCGGACGCAATCATGGACTGCTTCACAGCGGCGCCCGCTACGCCGTGACGGACGGCGAATCAGCACGCGAATGTATTGCCGAAAACCAGATCCTGCGGCGTATTGCCCGCCACTGCATTGAGCCGACCGACGGTCTGTTTATCACCCTTCCCGAAGACGATCTCGCCTTTCAGTCAACCTTTTTGACGGCATGTCATGCGGCGGGGATTCAGGCCGAGGCCATCGACCCGGCCCTCGCGCGCCGCATTGAACCCGCCGTCAACCCTGCCCTGACGGGCGCGGTCAAAGTGCCCGACGGGACGGTTGATCCCTTTCGCCTGACGGCCGCCAACATGCTGGACGCCCGCGAGCATGGGGCGCACATCCTGACCGGGCACGAAGTAACCGGGCTGATCCGTGAAGGCCATCGCATCTGCGGCGTGCGGGTGTTTGATACGCAATACAACGAACACAGCGAGCTGTTTGCCTCCGTCGTCATCAATGCCGCCGGGATCTGGGGTCAACGTATCGCGGAATACGCTGACCTGTCGGTACGCATGTTCCCGGCGAAAGGCTCCCTGCTGATCCTCGACCACCGCATTAATAACCATGTGATCAACCGCTGCCGCAAACCCTCCGATGCCGATATTCTGGTGCCGGGCGATACCATTTCGTTAATCGGCACCACCTCCACCCACGTGGACTACAGCGAAATTGATTACAACCGCGTGACCGCCGAAGAGGTGGACATCCTGCTGCGCGAAGGGGAAAAACTGGCCCCGGTCATGGCGCAGACCCGGATCCTGCGCGCCTATGCCGGCGTCCGCCCGCTGGTGGCCAGCGACGACGATCCGAGCG
>NZ_JAIWJZ010000131.1:0-14752 GCF_020216105.1 Enterobacter sp. K16B | reverse complement strand
GGCGACCATCGCCGTGGTTTACCCGCATATGAACGGCCTCGGCGGTGACGGCTTCTGGCTTATCGTTCCGCCGCAGGGCGAGCCGATCGCCATCGACGCCAGCGGCGCGGCGGGATCGCGCGCGACGCTCGCCGCCTACGACGGGCTGGCACATATTCCCCATCGCGGACCTCAGGCGGCGCTCACCGTCGCCGGAACGGTGAGTGGCTGGGACGAGGCACTTAGGCTCTCACGTGAAATGACCGGTAAATCGCTGCCGCTGGCCCGCCTGCTGGCCGACGCCATTGAGTATGCGCAACACGGCACGCCGGTCACGCCCTCTCAGGCTCACGCCACGGCGAGTAAATTCGACGAGCTGAAAGATATCCCCGGTTTTGCGGAAACCTGGCTGGTAAACGGTCAGCCGCCAGAGGTCGGGAGCCGCTTTTATCAACCGGCGATGGCCTCCACCCTTAAGCGGCTGGCGGAAGACGGGCTGGACAGCTTCTATCGCGGTCCGCTGGCGGAGGTGCTGGCGCACGGTATGGAGGCGCTGGGCCTGCCCGTGACGCTGGCCGATTTACACGCCCACGCTGCCCGGCGCACCACGCCGCTGACGCTGCAGCATCAGCAGGGGGAGGTGTTTAACCTCGCCCCACCGACCCAGGGGCTGGTCTCGCTGGCAATCCTCGGCATTACCGACCGGCTGAACATGGCGGAGGCCGACGACGCCGACACCCTTCACCGCATTGTTGAAGCCACCAAGCTGGCCTTTGGCCTGCGCGATGCTTACATCACCGACCCGCGCGAGCTGAAAACCGATATTCAGCGCCGGCTGGACCCCGCTGCCCTTCAGGCGCTTGCCGACAGGGTTGACGACAGCCGCGCCGCCCCATGGGGAGCTGGCAAAGGCCCCGGCGATACGGTGTGGATGGGGGTGATGGACAGCAGCGGCCTGGCCGTGTCGTTTATTCAGAGCATTTATCACGAATTCGGCAGCGGCGTGGTGCTGCCCGATACCGGCATCGTCTGGCAGAACCGCGGCGCCTCATTCAGTCTCGATCCCAATCATCTGCTGGCCCTTGCGCCGGGTAAACAGCCGTTCCATACCCTCAACCCGGCGGCGGCACGTCTTAAGGATGGGCGGGTGATGGTCTACGGCTCAATGGGCGGCGACGGACAGCCGCAAACCCAGGCCGCCCTCTTTACCCGCTACGTGGTTCAGGGCGTGCCGCTGCAGGAGAGCATCTCCCGCCCGCGCTGGCTGCTGGGGCGCACCTGGGGACAAACCTCGGACACCTTAAAACTGGAGGGCCGTTTTTCTCCCGAGACTGTCGCACGCCTGCAGGGGCTCGGTCACGACGTGGAGCTGTTCCCGGACTTTAGCGAAGCCATGGGCCACGCGGGTGCGATAGTACGCCACCCGAACGGGTTGTTTGAAGGCGCGTTCGACCCACGCAGCAACGGCGCCGCCACCGGATTCTGAGGAGAGAAGAATGAACGACGTACAACCTGAGTGGCACGCCTATCTGGCGCAAATGGAGTCCGTGCTCGGCATTGCGCTGGATGAGGCCCGCCGCGCCGAGCTGCATCTGCAGTTCAGCCGCATTGCCGGCATGGCCGCGCCGCTGATGGCGCTACCGCTCGACGACCGTCTGGAGATTGCAGGAGTGTATAAAGCATGACGCTACACGAGATGAGTATCAGCGACATTCAGCAGGCGCTCAGCGCAGGCGAGGTGAGCGCCCGCGAGATCGCCCGCCAGACGCTGGAGACGATTGCGAAGGTTAACCCGCAGATCAACGCCTGGACCACGGTGACGCAAGCGCGCATGCTCGCCGAAGCGGACAATATCGACACCCTGCGCCGCGAAAAGCGTCCGCTGCCGCCGCTGGCGGGCGTGCCCTACGCGGTGAAAAACCTGTTTGACGTTGCCGGCCACACCACTCTCGCCGGGGCTGAACTGTTCAGCCAGCGCCCTGCCGCAGCCGCTGACGGCTTCGCGGTGCGCCAGCTGCGCAGCGCGGGCGGGCTTCTGACCGGCATGGTGAATATGGACGCCTACGCCTACGGCTTTACCACCGAAAACAGCCACTACGGCACGACGCGTAACCCGCACGACCTGATGCGCATTGCGGGCGGTTCATCCGGCGGTTCGGCCGCCGCCGTGGCCGCCGGGCTGGTGCACTTTTCGCTCGGCACCGACACCAACGGTTCGATACGCGTCCCGGCCTCCCTGTGTGGGATCTATGGCCTGAAGCCCACCTTTGGTCGTCTGTCGCGATCCGGCAGCCATCCCTTTGTCGCCAGTCTGGATCATATCGGCCCCTTTGCCCGTCGGGTGGGCGATCTGGCCTCCGTGTACGACGCGCTGCAGGGGCGGGACAGCAGCGACGGTTTTCAGGCAGAACATCCGCGCGAACAGACGCGCCCCCTGCTCGACCGCGGCCTGGAGGGCCTGCGCTGCGCGGTGCTCGGCGGCTACTTCACCACCTGGTGTGACGCCCAGGCCAGAGATGCCGTGGCGCGGGTAGCGAAGGCGCTCGACGTGCAGGATGAACTGCACTTTCCGGAGGCCGAACTGGCGCGCGCCGCGGCGTTTATCATCAGCGCCTCCGAAGGGGGAAATCAGTACCTGCCCGCGCTTCGCCGCGAGCCGGAGCGTTTTGAGCCGCACTCCCGCGAGCGGCTGCTGGCAGGGGCGATGATCCCCTCCGCCTGGTACATTCAGGCCCAGCGGTTTCGCGCGCATGCCCGGCAGGCGTTTAAGACCCTCTTCGCGCAGGCCGACGTGCTGATCGCCCCGGCCACCCCGCGCAGCGCCACGCTGGCGGGCGAGCAAACCATGGAGATTAACGGCCAGCCGCTGCCGATTCGCGCCAGCATGGGGATGCTGACCCAGCCGATTTCGTTTTTAGGCCTGCCCGTGACCACCGTTCCGCTGCGCACCGCGCAGGGGATGCCCATTGGCCTGCAGCTCATTGCCGCACCGTTTAACGAGCAGGCCTGCCTGCGCGTCGCGCGCGTGCTGGAGGAGAGTGGAATCACCGATGCCCGCCCGGCGGAGGTGGCAGCATGATGAATCACGATGACATCAATCTCCCGTGGGTGGTGGCGGAAGTGACGGCCGCCTTTTACCGCTATGAAGACGCGCTGGTGAGCAACAACATTGCGGTACTGGACGAGCTGTTCTGGCACGACAAAAACACGGTACGGCTGGGGGCGGGTGAAAATCTCTACGGGATTGATGAAATCCGCGCCTTTCGCGCGGCGCGCCCTGCCGCCGGGCTGCAGCGAACGCTGCGTCACACCGTCATCACCACCTTCGGTGAGGATTATGCGGTATGCAGCACCGAATTTACCCGCGAGGGCACACAGCGCATTGGCCGCCAGCAACAGACGTGGGTGCGGTTTGCGTACGGGTGGCGGATCGTGGCGGCGCAGGTGAGTTTGATGGCGTAGGGCCACCGGGCCAACGTTGTCCCGTAGGCCGGGTAAGGCGCAGCCGCCACCCGGCTAAACACGGCACACTTACTTCTGAAACGGATGAACATCCCGCCAGTGATCGGCAATCTGCTGGCGGGTACAGACCCACACCCGCTCATGCTGCTGCACGTAATCAAGGAACCGCTGCAGCGCGCGAAAACGCCCAGGGCGCCCCAGCAGACGGCAGTGCATGCCGATGGACATCATCTTCGGCGCGCGTTCCCCCTCTTCGTACAGCACGTCAAAGCTGTCCTTCAGCCAGGTATAAAACTGCTCGGCGGTATTAAACCCCTGCGCGGTGGCGAAGCGCATGTCGTTCGCATCCAGCGTGTAGGGCACAATCAGGTGCGGTTTGCGGGTGCCGTCGCTGCAGGCCACTTCCGTCCAGAAGGGTAAGTCGTCACCATAGTAGTCGCTGTCGTAGTCAAAGCCGCCGTGCTCCACCACCAGCTGACGCGTATTGGGGCTGTCGCGCCCGGTGTACCAGCCGGTGGGTGGCTTGCCGAACAGATCGGTCAGAACCTGCACCGCTTTCTGCAGGTGTTCGCGCTCCTGGCTGATATCCATGTTCTGATAGTGGATCCAGCGCCAGCCGTGGCTGACGACGTCGTAATCCGCTGACTTAATCGCCTCAACGATTTCCGGATGACGCGCCAGCGCCATCGCCACGCCAAAAACCGTCAGCGGCAGGCCACGTTTTTGAAATTCATTGTGGATCCGCCAGAACCCGGCGCGGCTGCCGTATTCGTAGAGGGAGTCCATCGACATATGTCTGTCCGGGTAGCTGGCCGCACCGATGATGTCCGACAGGAACTGCTCCGACCCGGCATCGCCGTGCAGAACGTGGTTTTCCGCCCCCTCTTCATAATTGAGCACAAACTGCACCGCGATGCGCGCCTGATTCGGCCACTGCGCGTGCGGCGGGTTGCCCGTGTAACCGCGCAGATCCCGCGGGTAATCCTGTTCAAATAGCGCCATCGCCTCTCCCCTCACCTTTAAAATGGATTCAATGCCTGAAATTGTCCGCTTAACGCTTTGTTTTCCGGGAACGCCAAATCCCCGTGCTTGCTGGTCGACAGCCCCAGCGCCACCAGCGACTCCACCATCTTCACCGCCGCGCTGACGCCGTCGATCACCGGTACGCGCAGCTCGCGCGTCAACTCCTGCGCCAGCGTCGCCATCCCGCCACAGCCCAGCACAATGGCGCCGCAGCCATCCTCTTTCAGTGCCTGTATACAGCGGGCACGCACCTTCTCCTGCGCCAGACCGGAGCCGTCTTCCAGCGCCAGCACCGGGAGATCGATAGCGTGCAGCGCCGCGCAATGATCCTGAAAGCCATACTGGTGCAGCAGATGACGGGCAATGATCAGCGTGCGCGGCAGCGTGGTGACCACCGAGAAGCGCGTCGCCACCAGCGTGGCCATATGCATGGCGGCTTCAGCAATACCGACTACCGGCCCCTGCGCCAGCTCGCGCGCCGCCAGCAGACCCGGATCGCCAAAGCAGGCGATGACGTGACCGTGCACGCCCTGCTGCCTGCCCAGTTTGACCTGTTCGAGAACCCCCACCGCGGCGATAGCCTCATCAAAGTGGCCTTCTATAGAGGGCACGCCTGCACTGGGGCAGACCGCGAGGATTTCCGTGCCCGGTGCGGCCACCGCACGGGCCGCCGCGCCGATGGTTTCCGTCATCGCCAGGCTGGTGTTGGGGTTGATCACTTGTATACAGACTGACATTACGACTCCTTGTGGCCGGCGAACAGCCGGGCAAAATCAGGCAGGCACTCGCCCGCCCGCTCGAAGCAGAGGCTGGCGACGATATGTTCAAAATGGTGCATTAAGGCATCACTTAGCGGCTGGAGGGCCTTCTGGCGCAGCAGATCCACCAGCTGTTCGTGATCGTTGCAGCGGCAGCCCTGACGCCACGGCGCCCCCCAGGTGGCAATCACCAGCGAGGAGCGCTGGCTCAGGCCGGTCACCATCTCCGTCAGCACCTGATTGCCGGAGATGGCCTGCAGCTGAATGTGAAAACGGGCGGAGTGGCGGATCGCCGCCGGACCGTCGTAGGCCTCGTGGGCCTGCTGCTCCTGGCGAATAATGGCCTCCAGCGCGGCAAGATGCGGCGGCTGACAGTGCGCCAGCACGTCCGGCAGGTTGGCAACCTCCAGCAGCGCGCGGGTGCGGAAGATGTGCCGCGCCTCTTCGACCGTCGGGCTGGCAACGTATGCACCACGCCTGGGCGTTAAGGTGACCATTTGCACAGCGGCGAGTCGCTGCAGCACCTTGCGGATGCCCGTACGACTCACACCAAACACCTCCGCCAGCGCCTCTTCCGGCAATTTGCTTCCCGGCAGCAGCTGATGTTCGACAATCGCGGTCATCAGCGCCTGGAAGATGGATTCGTCTTTGTCATGCAGGTCTGGCGCGGTCTGCAGGGCATGTATGTTGTTCATTCACCACTCCGAATTTTACTTTCCGTTATCGAATCGTATACATAAAAATAAAATATTGCATACAAGATTTATTATTTTGGCCTGGATCCTGCAACACCGTTTGCACTCCCACTCAACGGGTTTTCATTCACAGGAGCAGGTTTCATGCCAAACAGTCAAAATACACCGCAGGGTACGGCCGCTGATTCCGGTGCGGTTTACAGCCCACGTCTTTGCAATGAGGATCTGGCACCGACGCGTGACCAGAACTGGAGCTGGTACAACATCTTTTCGTTCTGGATGTCGGACGTGCACAGCATGGGGGGCTATGTTGTCGCCGCGAGCTTCTTTACGCTCGGGCTGGCAAGCTGGCAGGTGTTGCTCTGCCTGCTGGTGGGAATTTGTATTGTGCAGCTGTGCGCCAACCTGGTGGCAAAACCGAGCCAGATGGCGGGCGTGCCCTATGCGGTGATTAGCCGCCAGGCCTTTGGCGTCTTCGGGGCCAATATTCCGGCGGTGATCCGCGGGCTTATCGCCTTTGCGTGGTACGGCATTCAGACCTATCTGGCCGCCAATGCGCTGATGCTGGTGGCGCTGAAGTTCTGGCCGTCGCTCTCTTCGCTCACCACCGGCGCGTTCCTGGGCCTGTCGCATCTGGGCTGGATCTGCTTTGCCATTATGTGGGTCCTGCAGGCGATGGTCTTCTGGCACGGCATGAGCGCCATCAAACGCTTTATTGATATCGCCGGTCCGGCGGTCTATGTGGTGATGCTGGCCCTCGCCGGCTGGATTGTATACAAGACCGGTTTTGACGGTATCTCCTTTACCCTCGCCAGCAAGTCCCTGAGCGCAGGCGAGCAGACCTGGCAGATGATCACCGCGACGGCGCTGGTGGTCTCCTACTTCTCCGGCCCGCTGCTCAACTTTGGTGATTTCTCCCGCTACGGGAAGAGCATGGGTGAGATCCGCCGCGGTAACCGCTGGGGTCTGCCGTTTAACTTCCTGCTGTTCTCCATCGTCACCGTGGTGATTGTTTCCGGTACCCAGTCGCTGTTTGGCCGCATGATCACCGATCCGATTGAGACCGTCAGCCGCGTGGGTAACGATCTGGCGGTGGCGATTGGCCTGCTGACGATGATCACCGCCACCATCGGGATCAACATTGTGGCGAACTTCGTCTCCCCGGCGTTTGATTTCTCTAACTGCTCGCCGCAAAAAATCAGCTTCCGCACCGGGGGCATGATTGCCGCCGTCGGCTCGATCCTGCTCACCCCGTGGAACTTGTTCAACTCGCCGGAGCTTATCCACTACACCCTCGACGTGCTTGGGGCGTTTATCGGCCCGCTGTTTGGCATTCTGATTGCCGACTTCTACCTGATTAAACGCGGCAAGGTGTCGGTCGACGATCTGTTCAACGACACGCCAGAGGGCAAATACTGGTACCGCAACGGCTTTAACCCGAAAGCCATTGCCGCGCTGATCCCCTCCGTTGCCGTGGGTCTGGTGATCAGCTTTATTCCGGGCCTGCATGAGGTGGCGAACTTCAGCTGGTTTATCGGCGTCTTCCTCGGCGGTGTCACCTACCGCTGGCTGGCGCGGGAAGAGCGCGAGACGGCAAAAGCGACGTCGTTCAGCTCCCGTGTGGCGACGCAAAAAGAGTAACCCTCCCTTCCGGCCGCAGTTTATCTGCGGCCTGTTCATTCTGGCACCCTTCTTGCTGAGCCTTATCACCCCGCTACGCACACACTAAGGCAGGAACCATGATGGATTACCAGACAGCGATCCGCGGTGCATTTTTTGACATTGCCCAGGTCTGCGACAGCGCAGACGCGATTGCCCAACACGCGCGCTATCTTGAGGACGGGGTGCTGTTTATACAGAACGGAAAAATTCTGGCGCACATGTCCTGGCAGGAGGGCGAGCCGTTTCTTGACCCGCACAAAGGTTACACCGACCTGCGCGGCAAGCTGCTGCTGCCCGGATTTATCGACACCCACATCCACTACCCGCAAACGGAGATGATCGGCGCGTTTGGCGAGCAACTGCTGGAGTGGCTGACGACCTATACCTTCCCGGTGGAGAGCCAGTTTGCCGATGAAGCCTACGCGAAAGAGATCGCCGAATTTTTCATTAACCAGCTGGTCAGCAATGGCACCACTACCGCGCTGGTGTTTTGTACCCTCCATCCCGAATCGGTCGAGGCGCTGTTTACCGAAGCCCTGCGCCTGAATATGCGCCTTATCGCCGGCAAGGTGATGATGGACAGGCACGCGCCGGACTACCTGAGTGAAGATCCCAAACAGAGCTACCGGCAAACGCGGGCGTTGATCCAGCGCTGGCACCACCGGGGGCGGCTGGGCTATGCCATTACGCCGCGCTTTGCCCCGACCTCATCCCCCGAGCTGCTTGCCGCGGTCAGCCTGCTCAGAGAGGAGTTCCCGGATACCTGGCTGCAGACCCATCTGAGCGAAAACCCCAACGAAGTAGCCTGGGTGAGCGATCTCTGGCCGGAGCACGAGCGTTATCTGGACGTGTATCATCACTACGGCCTGACCGGCGAGCGCAGCGTGTTTGCCCACGGTATTCATCTGCACCACAGCGAGTGGCAGTGCCTGCATGACACCGGTTCGGCGGTGGCGTTTTGCCCCACCTCTAACCTGTTTCTCGGCAGCGGGCTGTTTCGCCTGCCCGCCTGCTGGCAGCACAGAGTGCGGATGGGCATTGGCACCGACGTGGGGGCGGGCACCACCTTCAGCATGCTGCGCACGCTGGGGGAAGCCTATAAGGTCGGCCAGCTCCAGAGCTACCGCCTGCGCGCCAGCGAGGCGTTTTATCACGCCACGCTGGGCGGGGCGCACGCGCTGAAGCTGGACGATAAAATTGGCAACTTCACCCCCGGCAAAGAGGCGGATTTCGTGGTTATCGACCCTGACGTGACGCCGCTGCAGCGCCTGCGCAATCGCCGCTGCAGGGATATCTACGAGCAGCTATTTGTGCTGATGACCCTGGGTGACGAGCGCAACATCAGCGAGACCTGGATCAACGGCGAGCAGGTGTGGTCAACTGCCCCGGTAGGTTGACCATCCGCCGGGAGCAATCACAAACGGCAGATGGAAGTGTTCCTCTGCCGTTTCTCCCGTCACAAAATCAATCTGTGCGCAGGGCCAGATCGTGTCGCGACCGGTGTCGCGAAACCATGCGCCGATCTCCGCCACCAGCCGGTAACGGCCTGCGGGCAGCGAGGGAACGAACGCGGCGATGCGCCCTTGCGCGTTGGTTACTCCCGTGGCGAGCGTCTTCCCCTCCTGTTGAAGATGGACGGTCACGCCCTCTGCAGGTTTGCCCGTTGAGATATCCAGAATATGCGTGCTTAACGTACTCATTCGCTAATGACTCCTTCCAGCCGTAGCAGCGTAATTTCCCGTAACTGTTCCAGCGCGGCACGGACCTCCTGCGCGTCACTGTTTTCCAGCCGCGCGTGCAGCGCCTGTAACATCTCCTCACCGCTGCGGCCTTTGGCGCGGATCAGAAAGACCCGTCCAAAACGGGCTTCGTAGCGGGCGTTGGCCTCGCGTAACGCCTGCGCCAGCCCGGCATCACGGTCATTCACCGCGCCCTGCTCCTGGCGCGACAGCGCCGCCTCCGCCCCGCTGCCCGCGGGCTTTTCGCCAATGCGCGGATGCGCGCTCAGGGCGAGGGTTAATGCCGCGTCATCCCAGGTTTGCGTCAGGGCCTGCGCCGTGATGAACAACGCCTCCCGGCTCGGGTAAGGCCGCCCGCGAACCAGCGCGTCGGCCCAGCCGGGGATCGCCACGCAGGGGTGAAGCAGCGCCACCGCGTCGTGGGCCGGAAGATGATTAAAGTCGTGCAGTGCGATCATAGCGTCTCCTGTGGTGTCCTTTTCCGGGCTGTTGCACAAACCACGCCACAGTTGCCCCGGCGTGAAACAGTCGATTCCGGATGCGTGAAGCGGAAATTTTTGATTCAAAAAAAGGCACGCTCACCGCGTTTACGCACCTTAGCAGTGCAAGTACCGCTCTCACAACGCCGTTTTCGCCACGCTGCAGCCTGGTACGCAAATTGCTGAATAACCTTACCCCAGCAAAAGGAGAGAAGCATGAGAGCAATCGTCATTGGCGCGGGTATTGGCGGCCTGAGCGCCGCCGTCGCACTGAAGAAAACGGGAATCGACTGTACCGTATTTGAAGCCGTAAAAGAGATCAGGCCCGTCGGGGCGGCCATCTCCATCTGGCCTAACGGCGTGAAATGCATGCAGCACCTCGGGATGGGGGAGATCGTTGAGACGTACGGCGGGCCGATGCGTTTCATGGCCTATAAAGATTACCGGCGCGGCGAGACCCTGACCCGCTTCAGCCTTGCCCCGCTGGTTGAGCGTACCGGAGGGCGTCCCTGCCCCGTCTCGCGCACTGAACTCCAGCGCGAAATGCTGGAGTTCTGGGGACGCGATAACGTGCAGTTCGGCAAGCGCGTCGAACACGTCCATGAAGACGACGCTGGCGTGAGCGTGACCTTCACCGATGGCACCACGGCGCACGGGGATTTTCTGATTGCCGCCGACGGCGCCCACTCGGCGGTTCGCCCGTACGTGCTGGGCTATACCCCGGCGCGCCGCTATGCCGGTTACGTGAACTGGAACGGGCTGGTGAAGATTGACGAAGAGATTGCACCGGCTCATCAGTGGACCACCTTCGTTGGCGAAGGCAAACGCGTGTCGCTGATGCCCGTCTCTGGCGGACGGTTTTATTTCTTTTTTGACGTGCCGCTTCCGTTGGGCCTGGCGGAGGATCGCACCACCCTGCGCGCCGATCTCACGGGCTACTTCCGCGGCTGGGCGCCGCCGGTGCAAAAGCTAATCGCCGCGCTCGACCCGCAGACCACCAACCGCATTGAGATCCACGACATTGAGCCGTTCGACACGCTGGTGCGCGGCAACGTCGCGCTGCTGGGCGATGCCGCACACAGCACCACGCCGGATATCGGTCAGGGCGGCTGTGCGGCCATGGAAGATGCGGTGGTGCTGGGTCAATGCCTGCGTGAAAACCACAACGTGACGCTGGCGCTGCGACAGTACGAGGCGCTTCGCTGCGACCGGGTGCGCGACCTGGTGCTGAAGGCGCGTAAACGCTGCGACGTGACCCACGGCAAAGACATGGCGCTGACGGAGGCCTGGTATCAGGAACTCAAAGAGGAGACCGGAGAGCGCATCATCAACGGTCTGTGCGACACCATTCAGGGCGGCCCGTTAGGCTGAACGCAAGAGGGATGAACATGAAAAGAGAACCGACCCCACCCGCCCACTGCACGTTTGAGCCAGAGGACTGGCTGCGTCTGGCGAAATGCTGGCATCCGGTCGCCCGGGCCTGCGACATCGGCCCGGCGCCGGTTAAAGCGACCCTGCTGGACGAACAGCTGGTGATTTACCGGATCAACGACCAGGTCGTGGTCGCCCGGGACGTGTGCCCGCACCGCGGCGTGCCGCTGACGCTCGGCTTTCACGATGAGCACGGGATTATCTGTCCCTATCATGGCCTGCGTTTTGGGGAGGACGGGCGCTGCAACCGAATTCCGTCCAGCCCCGACCAGCCCGTTCCGGCGAAGCTGAACCTGATTAATTACGCCGTGGAGGAGCGCTTTGGCCTGATCTGGACCTGCCTGGCGTTTGATCCGGACAACCCCGCGCCGCTGCCCACCCTGCCGCACTGGGATGACGATGGATTTCAGCAGATTAACTGCCCGGCGTTCGAGGTGAATGGCTTCGCCGGGCGTCAGGTGGAAGGGTTTCTGGACGTGGCGCACTTTGCCTGGATCCACACCGATACCTTTGCGGATCCCAACAACACGCTGGTCCCTGACTATCAACCCCAGGAGACGCCGTTTGGCTTTGTTGCCGATTACTGGAGTACGGTGAGTAACTATCCTCCCGCTTCGGATGTGCAGGCCCCGGAGGGCTTCCGCTGGTTGCGCCATTTTGAAATGCACCTGCCGTTTACCGCCACCCTGACGATCCATTTTCCGGGAGAATCCCGGCTGGTAATCATGAATGCCGCGTCGCCCGTTTCCTCACGCGTGACCCGCATGTTCGCCCCTATCGCGCGTAATTTTGATCTGCATATTCCGGTGGAAGAGGTGCATGCCTTTAACCTGCGCATCTTTGAAGAAGATCGCCTGATGGTTGAAACCCAGCGTCCGGAAAGCCTGCCGCTGGATCTCACCCTGGAAGCGCATATCCCCGCGGATAAAAGCTCGATTGCCTACCGCCGGGGACTGAAGAAGATGGGCTTTGGCGCATTTTTCCTGGTATGACGGAGGCCCGTATGCTGAACGTGATTGTTGACGGACTGTGGCGCGAGGGGGACAAGAGCCTCGCCGTCAGGCTGGTGGCTGAAAACGGCGAAGCGCTGCCGGCATGGCAGCCCGGGGCGCACATCGACGTGCATCTGCCCTGCGGAGTTATTCGCCAGTACTCCCTGACCGGGGCGTGCGGCGATGAGGGGTATCTAATCTGCGTGGGGCGGGAAGCCGCCTCGAGGGGTGGGTCGCGCTACGTTCACGAAACGCTACGTCCGGGGCAGAAGCTGCTGATTTCGGCCCCGCGCAATCTGTTTCCGCTGGTGCAGGCAGAGCGGGTTTTATTGCTGGCGGCGGGGATCGGCATTACGCCGCTGTACGCGATGGCCCTGCAGCTGAAGGCCGCCGGCACGCCGTTTACGCTGCACTACTACGTCCGGGACCGGCAAAGCGCGGCGTTTGCCCGCGCGCTTTCAGCGTGCGATGCGTGCGTCATCCATACCGACAGCCCGCGCACCACGCTGGACGGGCATCTCCCGATGCCTGAGCCGGGGCTTCACGCCTGGATCTGCGGGCCCGCAGGGTTTATGGAAAAAGTACGTGAGGTCGCCACGGCGAAGGGCTGGGACGACGCCCATCTTCACAGCGAGGCGTTTCAGCCTGCTGCGCCCGTCAGTGACGGTGCAGCGGGTGAGATCTTTACGGTCAAACTGGCCTCCACCGGCGAGCGCTGGCCGGTCCCTGCGGATAAGACTATCGCCCAGGTACTGCTGGAAAATGGCGTGGACGTACCGCTGTCCTGCGAGATGGGGATCTGCGGCGCCTGCCTGACGCCGGTGATTGACGGCGTGGTGGATCACCGGGATAGCGTGCAGTCAGAGGCGGAAAAAAACGCAACCGAGCAGCAGGTGGCGCTGTGCTGCTCGCGAAGCCATTCCGGGGAGCTGGTGATCGGGCTGTAAACCCCCTGAAAACGCTTTCTTGCCGGGTGGCGCTGCGCTTACCCGGCCTACAATCCGTAACAAATCAAACGTATCGCATTCCGTCACGCCGGAACGGGCAACTCAATGCCGCTTTGCGCCAGTAGCCCCATCTCGCAATACATCGCGCATGCCGCACTGACGATAGACATTGCCAGCGCGGCACCGCTCCCTTCACCAAGACGCATGTCAAGGTGGATAAATGGCGCCAGCCCAAGGTGCTCCAGCGCACGTCTGGCCCCTTTTTCGGCGGAAAAATGAGAGGGAATACAGTAGTTCTTAACCTCTGGCGCAATCTGACAGGCGGCGATGGCTGCGGCATACGAGAGAAAACCGTCCAACACAACGGGCAGTCCGCATGCACCAGCGCCTAATATCACCCCGGTCATACCCACCAGGTCATAGCCGCCAACTTTGGCCAGCACGTCAACCGCATCGCGCGCATCCGGCTGGTTAATGCGTATCGCCTGCCGAACAATGGCTTCCTTATGCTGTACCCGGTCCTGCGGCAAATTTGCCCCAATCCCCACCACCTCATGCGGATCGCTGTCGGTCAGTACGCTGATGATTGCCGAGGCCGGCGTCGTGTTCGCAATACCCAACTCGCCAACGCCAAAGACGGAAATCCCCTCCTGAGCACGTTTTTTAACGAGGCTGGCGCTCGCCAGCAGCAGGTGTTCGGCATCCTGACGGCTCATCGCAGGACCCTGGGCGATATTCCCGCAGCCACGAGAGAGTTTAAGGCTGAGCATATTGTCAACAGGCTCACCGTCAATGCCGATGTCAACGGGGAGTACCGACGTCTGGCTAGTGCGGGCCAGCACACATACCCCGGTCAACCCCTTTTGCATATTGACGGCCTGAAGCCTGGTCACCACTTTCGGCGTCACAGCCACGCCTTCATCAAACACGCCATGGTCGGCGCACATCACGATAATCTCTTTTTGCAGATTATCGAGCCTGTCGATTCCCCCCATTCCCGCAAGCTGTATTGCCAGACTCTCCAGCCGACCGAGGCTGTTTGTCGGCTTGATTAAGCCATCAACATGCCGCGAGGCCGCCTGAATCTTCTGTTTATCAAGCGGTCTGATGGCCGCCGCCAGCGCCTTCACTGTCCCCATCCTCATCACCCTCACTCTTCAGTTTGCCAAACGCTTCTGCCATTAAATACGCGTAATACCCAATGCCCGGCCCGATTTTCAACGACCGTGTAGGCATCATGACTGAACGGGAAATGCCACATCGCAGCCGGGGGCATCCCTAACCAGGTTGCCAGCAGCAGGCTCAGCACACCCTGATGCGCCACAATGAGCATCTCGTCGTGCTGCTGCAGTTGACTCATCTCATCCGCCGCCGCCCTGACACGTGCAGCGAAATGCGGGAAGGCTTCGCCACCGTCGGGCGTGGCGTTTTGCCAGTCATCCATCCAGCGCTGCCACGACGCGGGATTTTCTTTTTCAATGTCGCTGTAGTGCCGCATCTCCCATTTGCCAAAATCCAGCTCGTTAAGACGCGGATCCACTTGAACATCATGGGCAGTTGGCACGATAAGCCGCGCCGTTTGCTG
>NZ_JAIWJZ010000130.1:0-54874 GCF_020216105.1 Enterobacter sp. K16B | reverse complement strand
GGCGTGTGTGCCGTTGTTCCGTGTCAGTGGAGGCGCATTATAGGGAGTAATTCCGAACCTGCAAGGATAAAGTGAAAATTATTTACTGACTGCTCACTTTCCAGGCAAATCTGACTCCAGACCTCAATTCTCGCCTGGTTTTTAAACAAAAACGAGCCGCAAGCGGCTCGTTTTTGCGTTTTGTGACCTACTGCACTGCCACAATGCGATCGTCGTTGGCTTCCAGACGAATAACTTTTCCTGGAATCAGCTCCCCGGAAAGGATCTGCTGCGCCAGCGGGTTTTCGATCTGCTGCTGGATAGCACGTTTTAATGGACGCGCACCGTACACCGGATCGTAACCATTCTTACTCAGCAGTTTCAGCGCTTCATCGGAGATGTGAATTTCATATCCACGTTCTTCCAGACGTTTATACAGACGCTGCAGCTGGATCTGCGCAATCGACGCAATGTGTTTCTCACCCAGCGGATGGAACACCACCACTTCATCAATACGGTTGATGAACTCCGGACGGAAGTTATGGCTTACCACACCCAGCACCAGATCCTTCATATGGCTGTAGTCCAGTTCGCCGAAACGTTCCTGAATCAGATCGGAGCCCAGGTTCGAGGTCATGATGACAACCGTATTACGGAAATCGACCGTTCTCCCCTGCCCGTCTGTCAGACGACCATCGTCCAGGACCTGAAGCAGAATGTTGAACACATCCGGATGCGCTTTTTCCACCTCATCCAGCAGGATGACGGAATAAGGGCGACGACGCACCGCTTCTGTCAGGTACCCACCCTCTTCATAACCAACGTATCCCGGAGGCGCACCGACCAGACGCGAAACGGCGTGTTTTTCCATAAACTCGGACATGTCGATACGGACCATTGCATCGTCGCTGTCGAACATAAAGTTAGCCAGCGCTTTACACAGCTCGGTCTTACCGACACCGGTCGGCCCCAGGAACAGGAAGGAACCAATCGGACGATTCGGGTCGGACAGCCCTGCACGGCTACGACGAATAGCATTCGATACCGCCTCAACCGCCTCGTTCTGGCCAATCACCCGATTGTGGAGATCGTTCTCCATGCGCAGCAGTTTTTCACGCTCACCTTCAAGCATGCGTGCTACCGGAATGCCTGTCCAGCGAGCAAGGACTTCAGCAATCTCGGCATCCGTGACTTTATTACGCAACAGACGCATCGTTTTACCTTCCGATTGCGTCGCAATCTCAAGCTGTTTTTCCAGCTCAGGAATTTTGCCGTACTGCAGCTCGGACATTCGCGCCAGGTCGCCCACGCGTCGCGCCTGCTCAATGGCAATTTTTGCCTGTTCGAGTTCAGCTTTAATGGTCTGCGTACCGGACAGGGAAGCTTTCTCGGCTTTCCACTCTTCTTCCAGCTCGGAATACTGGCGCTCTTTATCGTCCAGTTCTTCATTGAGCATATCCAGGCGTTTCTTACTGGCTTCATCAGACTCTTTCTTCAGCGCCTGCTGTTCCAGCTTGAGCTGAATGATGCGTCGGTCAAGTCTGTCCAGCTCTTCCGGTTTCGAGTCAATCTGCATACGAATGCTTGAAGCCGCTTCATCAATCAGGTCGATGGCCTTATCGGGCAACTGACGGTCGGCGATGTAACGATGCGAAAGCGTCGCAGCCGCTACGATGGCCGGGTCAGTGATCTGCACATGGTGGTGCAGTTCATAGCGCTCTTTCAGACCACGTAAAATCGCGATGGTATCTTCAACGCTTGGCTCAGCGACAAACACTTTCTGGAAACGACGTTCCAGCGCAGCATCTTTTTCAATGTACTGACGGTACTCATCAAGCGTAGTAGCACCGACGCAGTGAAGTTCACCGCGCGCCAGCGCAGGTTTCAGCATGTTCCCGGCATCCATCGCGCCGTCCGCCTTACCAGCACCGACCATGGTGTGCAGTTCGTCGATAAACAGGATAACGTTGCCTTCCTGTTTCGCGAGATCGTTAAGGACGCCTTTCAGACGCTCTTCGAACTCCCCGCGGTATTTCGCACCGGCCACCAGCGCGCCCATATCCAGCGCCAGTACACGGCGGCCTTTCAGCCCTTCCGGCACTTCACCGTTCACGATACGCTGCGCCAACCCTTCAACGATGGCAGTTTTACCGACACCCGGCTCACCAATCAGTACCGGGTTGTTCTTGGTACGACGTTGCAGTACCTGAATCGTACGGCGGATCTCTTCGTCACGGCCGATCACCGGGTCAAGTTTGCCCTGTTCAGCACGTTCGGTCAGATCGACCGTAAATTTCTTCAAAGCCTGACGTTGGTCTTCGGCTCCCTGATCGTTCACGCTTTCACCTCCGCGCATTTTCTCAATCGCCTGAGTCACATTGGCGGTGGTTGCTCCGGCAGATTTCAGCAGGTCGGTCAAGGTACCGCGTGATTCAAGCGCCGCCAGAACAAACAGCTCTGACGAAATAAAGTTGTCCCCACGTTTTTGCGCCAGCTTGTCGCAAAGGTTCAGCACACGCACCAGATCCTGCGACGGCTGCACGTCCCCGCCGGTCCCTTCGACCTGCGGTAAACGGCTCAGCGCCTGATCGATGGCGGTGCGCAACTGGCCAGCATTAATGCCAGCAGACGTTAATAAAGGACGTACCGATCCCCCTTCCTGATTCAGCAAGGCACTCATTAAATGAAGAGGTTCGATAAACTGGTTGTCGTGCCCCAGTGCGAGGGACTGGGCATCGGCGAGAGCAAGCTGGAATTTATTAGTAAGACGATCCAGACGCATAACTCCTCCCATAACAGGTCAAATTTGCTACTGGAGATTAAATGAGGTCATCCCTCAATTATTCAAGGTTAATGACCTGAATTATGTGAAAAGAAAACAGCACGTGCCGGATCGTCTTGATTCTTTAGGTTATATCAGCCAAATGAAACTTGCCATACGCCCCGTGGTCTTGTCGCGGCGATAAGAGAAAAAATCACCCTTTTCGGTGAAGGTGCAGCGATCGCCGCCGAAAATCTGCGTCACACCAACATTATTCAGACGCTGACGGGCAAGCTGGTAAATATCGGCCAGATATTTATTCCCCGAAGGCTGGAAGGCGTCCACGGCTTGCGGATCTTTTTCCATAAAAGCGTCGCGGACTTCGGGTCCTACTTCAAAGGCACGAGGACCGATGGCCGGGCCAAGCCAGGCCATGATATTGGCGGGGTCATCCTTAAAGCAGGCGACAGTCTCCTCCAGCACGCCTTCACACAGACCACGCCAGCCAGCATGCGCTGCGGCAACCTCGGTACCTGCACGGTTACAAAACAGAACCGGCAGGCAATCGGCCGTCATTACGGCACAAACGGTGCCCGGAGTATTACTGTAAGAGGCGTCAGCACGTTTAGAAGCGTAGGGTTCTCCCGTCAACTTCAGTACCGCTTTACCATGAACCTGTTCAAGCCAGACCGGTTTCGACGGTAGGTTCCCTGCAGCAAACAGGCGCCTGCGGTTCTCTTCAACATGCTCAGGATCATCGCCACAGTGCGCACCGAGGTTCAAAGACTCCCAGGCACCCTGGCTAACGCCGCCAGTGCGGGTTGAACTGCAGGCAGCCACGCCTTCAGGCAATGGCCACTCCGGGACAATCAGTTTGGTCATAACCAGTCCACTTGATCCTTATGTTCTTCGAAATCAGCACGCATCGCGTCAATAAGTTCCACCATATCCTGTGGGATAGGCGCATGCCACTCCATCTGAATACCGGTGATCGGATGGTATAGGCGCAGCATGGTCGCGTGCAGCGCCTGGCGATCGAATTTGCGCAGTACGCTGATGAACTCATCCGATGCGCCTTTAGGCGGACGCGGACGGCCACCGTAAACCTGATCCCCCACCAGCGGATGGGTTATGTGTGCCATGTGAACACGGATCTGGTGAGTACGCCCGGTTTCCAGACGCAGACGCAAGCGCGTATGAATGCGGAAGTGCTCCATAATGCGGTAGTGCGTTACCGCGGGTTTACCCATCGGATGCACCGACATATGAGTACGTTTGGTTGGGTGACGACTGATTGGCTCTTCCACCGTACCACCAGAGGTCATATGCCCAATGGCTACCGCTTCATACTCACGGGTAATTTCGCGCAGCTGCAGCGATTCCACCAGACGGGTCTGCGCTGGAACAGTCTTCGCGACCACCATCAGACCGGTCGTGTCTTTATCCAGACGGTGCACAATGCCCGCGCGCGGAACATCCGCGATGGGCGGATAATAATGGAGAAGTGCGTTAAGTACCGTACCGTCAGGGTTCCCCGCGCCCGGATGAACAACCAGGTCGCGCGGTTTGTTGATCACCAGGATGTCATCATCTTCGTAGACGATGTCCAGTGGGATATCCTGCGGCTCGAAGCGGATTTCCTCTTCGATTTCAGCATTGATGGCGACAGCTTCCCCACCTAACACTTTCTCTTTTGGTTTGTCCCAGATCTTGCCATTTACCATCACGCGCTGGTCAAGGATCCATTCTTTTATGCGTGAACGCGAATAATCAGGGAACAATTCGGCCAAAGCCTGATCTAAGCGTTGACCGAGCTGATTTTCGGAGACTGTTGCGGTGAGTTCTACTCGTTGTGCCATAAACTGCTTCTTCGTTTAACGTTGGGTTTTACGGCTTTGCCGTTTAATATAGTGTGCTATTGTAGCTGGTCTTAATCGGGAGCAGGAACAGAGTTTCTCCCGGACAAACATTTGAGGAAAGTCAAAACGTCATGACGCGCATGAAATATCTGGTGGCAGCGGCCACGTTGAGCCTGGCTTTGGTGGGCTGCTCCGGTTCAAATGAACAGGTCCCTGACAATCCGCCGAATGAAATCTATGCGACTGCACAACAAAAGTTGCAGGACGGTAACTGGAAACAGGCGATAACGCAACTGGAAGCGTTGGATAATCGCTATCCATTTGGTCCGTATTCGCAGCAGGTACAGTTAGATCTCATCTACGCATACTATAAAAATGCCGATCTGCCGCTGGCACAGGCAACCATCGATCGTTTCATGCGTCTGAACCCGACTCATCCTAACATCGACTATGTCATGTACATGCGCGGTCTCACCAACATGGCGCTGGATGACAGTGCGCTTCAGGGCTTCTTCGGCGTGGATCGTTCCGACCGTGACCCACAGCATGCGCGTGACGCCTTCAATGACTTCTCCAAACTGGTGCGCGGCTATCCGAACAGTCAGTACGTGACTGACGCCACCAAACGTCTGGTGTTCCTGAAAGATCGTCTGGCGAAATATGAGTACTCCGTGGCGGAATACTATACCCGCCGTGGCGCATGGGTTGCCGTGGTTAACCGCGTAGAAGGTATGCTTCGCGATTACCCGGATACCCAGGCAACGCGCGACGGCCTGAAGCTGATGGAAAATGCGTACCGTCAGATGCAGATGACCGCCCAGGCTGAAAAAGTGGCGAAAATCATTGCTGCCAACAGCAGCAACACCTGATATGACCTCAATGCAAAACGGCAGCCTTCTGGCTGCCGTTTTTTTATTCATTTCTAAGCATCGCTGAAGCGCTTTAGCCTCAACACATCCCGTCAACTATGACCGCAATTTTTGCCTTCCACAAGGTAAATCTCACCTCTTCCTGCCCTGCCTCACAAAAAAGATTCCCTGACAAAAACCGACAAAATAACGTGATCTAAATCACACATTTTGACATTGGGTCGGGTATGCTGGAATCACCAAGACGGAAAGACAAGAGGTAAAATTTATGACAATGAACATTACCAGTAAACAAATGGAAATTACTCCGGCAATTCGCCAGCACGTCGCAGACCGTCTCGCCAAACTGGATAAATGGCAAACACATTTGATTAATCCACATATCATCCTGTCCAAGGAGCCGCAGGGTTTCATCGCTGACGCAACTATCAATACTCCAAACGGCCATCTGGTCGCCAGCGCAAAACATGAGGATATGTACACCGCAATTAACGATTTGATCAACAAGCTGGAACGGCAGCTCAATAAAGTGCAACACAAAGGTGAAGCCCGTCGCGCCACAACATCGGTGAAAGACGCCAGCTTCGCGGAAGAAGTTGAAGAAGAGTAATCCTTTAAATTGAGTGTACCGCCAACGCGCCTTCGGGCGCGTCTTTTGTTTTTTATTGACAGGGTGAAAACAGTACGGGTACTTTAACGATATCAATCACAGGATGACCTTATGAAACTGACACCGTTCTTCTTCGCATTCTTTTTTACCTTCCCCTGAACGGGAGGCGTTTCGTCGTGTGATAAAGAATGCGAAGACGAACAACAAGGCCTCCCACACCGGGGGGCCTTTTTTATTGATAACGATAAAATGAGACAGGCAACACTATGACACCGGAAAACCCGTTACTGGATCTGCGAGTTAAGATCAGCGCACTGGATGAAAAATTACTGGCGCTGCTGGCTGAACGCCGCGCGCTCGCCATCGAAGTGGGTAAAGCCAAGCTGGACTCCCATCGCCCGGTCCGTGATATTGACCGCGAGCGCGATCTGCTGGAGCGGCTGATTCAGCTCGGTAAAGCGCATCACCTCGATGCCCATTACATCACCCGGTTGTTCCAGCTCATCATCGAAGACTCTGTTCTGACCCAGCAAGCTTTACTCCAGCAGCACCTGAACAAAACCAATCCGCACTCTGCGCGAATCGCCTTCCTCGGGCCGAAGGGCTCTTATTCTCACCTGGCCGCACGTCAGTATGCCGCACGCCATTTTGAAGAATTTATTGAGAGCGGCTGTGCGAAGTTTGCCGATATTTTCAATCAGGTCGAGACCGGCCAGGCGGATTACGCCGTCGTCCCGATTGAAAACACCAGCTCCGGCGCCATCAACGACGTCTACGATTTGCTGCAGCACACCAGCCTGTCGCTGGTTGGCGAACTGACGATCCCTATCGATCACTGCGTGCTGGTCTCTGGCTCAACGGACCTGAGCAAGATCGAAACCGTCTACAGCCACCCGCAGCCGTTCCAGCAGTGCAGCCAGTTTCTGAACCGTTACCCTAACTGGAAAATCGAGTACACCGAAAGCACCTCCGCGGCGATGGAAAAAGTCGCGCAGGCTAACTCCCCCGCCGTCGCGGCGCTCGGTAGCGAAGCGGGCGGCGCGCTGTATGGTTTACAGGTGCTCGAACGCAACCTGGCAAACCAGACGCAAAACATCACCCGCTTCGTGGTGCTGGCCCGCAAGGCCATTAATGTGTCAGACCAGGTCCCGGCCAAAACCACGCTGCTGATGGCGACCGGCCAGCAGGCCGGCGCGCTGGTTGAAGCCCTGCTGGTGCTGCGTAACCACAACCTGATCATGACGAAACTGGAATCACGTCCGATCCACGGGAACCCGTGGGAAGAGATGTTCTACCTTGATATCCAGGCCAACCTGGAGTCTGCTTCCATGCAGAAAGCCCTGCGCGAACTGGGTGAAATTACCCGTTCAATGAAAGTGCTGGGCTGCTATCCAAGTGAAAACGTCGTGCCGGTCGATCCCATCTAACGTTCGATAAAGCGGCTTTTCTTCATCCCTGCCACGTTAACGGGCAGGGTGAAAATGGCGCCGGAGAGTGGATACTGCGCCACCTCCTGCGCGTCCATATTTTCCCGCGTGGTCGTGATGAACAGCGTTTTCATGTCGTCACCGCCAAAACAGACCATCGTCGGGCAACGTACCGGCATTTCATACTCTTCCAGCTGCCCCCCTTGTGGAGAAAAACGCGCGATACGCCATCCGTCAAACAGCGCGCTCCAGTAGCAGCCCTCAACATCCATTGCCGCGCCGTCCGGTATCCCCTCCCCCTCTTTAAACTGACGAAATACCTCACGCCTGCCCGGTTCGCCCTGCTCATCGAGCGGCGTACGGTAAATCACACCATTTGGCGTGTCTGAGGTAAACATCCACTGATTATCCGGGCTAAACGCTAAACCGTTGTGCCCGTGAATATCGCACTGGATCACTTTCGGCGTCAGGTCGTTGTCGATACGCATCAGCAGTGCGCCGTTGTAATCCCCCGGTCCCCAGAAAGTCCCCGCATAGAAACGCCCCTGACTGTCGGTTCCTCCATCATTAAAACGCGCCAGCTGCGGATTAGAGGGGTTATCGCACACCTTGCGCTGCAGAAGGCCATGCTTGTCAGCCAGCCAGATGCCAGTGCGCATAGCGACGATAAACCCGCCGCGCTCACGCAGTGCGAAACAGCCCACCTCCTCATGGAAAGAGAGCACGGTATGTTCCGCGGTCGGCAGATGGTATCGGTGGATCTCCCCTTCCAGAATATCCGCCCAGTAGAGTGCGCGCTCTTCCGCGCTCCACGTCGGGCATTCGGGCAGATGCCCGGTGTAATTGAACAGCAACTGCGGTTCGGCCATGACGGTTCCCCAAAATGAAAAAAGCCAGCGATGCTGGCTTTCAGTATATACATCATCGCATTACTGGCGACTGTCATTTGCCTGGCGCAATAGCGTGCGGCTCTCACTCTGGAAACGCTGCGCGTAGTCGCCAAACCAGTGTTCGACCTTGCGGAAACTGTCGATAAACGCCTGCTTGTCTCCCTGCTCCAGCAGCGTAATGGCTTCCCCAAATCGCTGATAGTAACGCTTGATGAGCGCCAGGTTGTTTTCGGAGGACATGATAATGTCCGCATACAGTTGCGGATCCTGCGCAAACAGACGCCCGACCATCGCCAGCTCCAGACGATAGATAGGTGAAGAGAGCGCCAGCAGCTGTTCAAGCTGAACGTTCTCTTCCGCCAGATGAAGACCATAGGCAAACGTGGCAAAGTGGCGCAGCGCCTGAATGAAGGCCATATTCTGATCGTGCTCGACCGCGCTGATGCGGTGCAGCCGCGCGCCCCAGACCTGAATCTGTTCCAGGAACCACTGATAAGCTTCCGGCTGACGACCGTCACAGTAGACCACCACCTGCTTAGCCAGACTGCCGCTGTCCGGGCCAAACATCGGGTGCAGCCCCAGGACCGGCCCGGTATGCGCCGCCAGCATTGCCTGCAGCGGACCATTTTTGACAGAGGCCAGGTCTACCAGGATGCAGTCTTTCGGTAAAGGAGGAAGCTTCCCGATGATCTGCTCCGTCACGTGGATCGGCACGCTGACGATAACCATCCCGGCATCTTTCATGAGCTCCGGTGCCTGTGCCCAGTCCTCTTTTTCCAGAATGCGTACCTGATAGCCAGAAAGGGTCAGCATTTTTTCAAACAGACGCCCCATCTGTCCTGCCCCGCCGACAATCACCACCGGACGCAGTGACGGACAGAGGGTTTTGAAACCCTTGTCGTTTTCGCTGGAATAGGATTCCCGCATCACGCGACGCAGAACATCTTCAATCAAATCCGGCGAAACACCCAGCGCCTGCGCCTCTTTGCGACGGGAGGCCAGCATGGAGGCTTCGCGCTCCGGGACGTAAATCGGCAGGCCGTATTTGCTTTTTACCTCACCGACTTCGGCAACCAGCGCCATACGGCGCGCCAGCAGATCCAGCAGCGCCTTATCCACTTCATCAATTTGATCGCGTAATGCGGTCAATTCAGCAACCATAACTAACCTCTTAAGCCAGACGCGCCGCCAGCTGGCCGTTTAAATCTTTATGGATCTCACGCAGCAGGGCATCGGTGGTCTCCCAGCTAATGCAGGCATCCGTCACGGATACGCCGTGCTTCATTGCGCTGCGCGGTTGTTCAGATGATTGATTGCCTTCATGAATGTTGCTCTCAATCATCAGTCCGATAATCGAACGGTTGCCATCTTTGATCTGCGCGACCACGGATTCTGCAACCGCAGGCTGACGGCGGTAATCTTTATTGGAATTACCATGACTGCAATCTACCATCAGTGCCGGGCGCAGTCCCGCCTGCTCCATCTCTTTTTCACACTGCGCCACATCTGCCGGGCTGTAGTTTGGCGCTTTACCGCCGCGCAGGATCACATGCCCGTCCGGGTTGCCCTGGGTTTGCAGGAGACACACCTGGCCTGCCTGGTTAATACCGACAAAGCGGTGCGGCATGGCGGCAGCGCGCATGGCGTTGATCGCCGTCGCCAGGCTACCATCGGTACCGTTTTTAAAGCCAACCGGCATCGACAGGCCAGACGCCATCTCGCGGTGGGTTTGTGATTCCGTGGTACGCGCACCAATGGCGGACCAGCTGAACAGATCGCCCAGGTACTGAGGGCTGTTTGGATCCAGCGCTTCGGTTGCCAGCGGCAGCCCCATACTGACCAGCTCCACCAGCAGGCGACGCGCAATTTTCAGGCCTGCTTCCACATCAAACGAGCCATCCATGTGCGGATCGTTAATCAACCCTTTCCAGCCAACGGTCGTACGTGGCTTCTCAAAATAGACGCGCATCACCAGATAGAGGCTATCGCTGACCTCCTCCGCTAATGCTTTAAATCGACGAGCGTACTCAATGGCGGTTTCAGGATCGTGAATGGAGCAAGGACCACATACCACCAGCAGGCGCGGATCGCGACCGGCAATGATGTCAGAAATGGTCTGGCGCGAGTGCTCAATCTGAGCCTCCTGCGCGACGCTCAGCGGGAACTCCGCTTTCAGTTGATCCGGCGTGATTAAAACCTGTTCGTCAGTGATATGTACGTTGTTCAGCGCGTCTTTTTGCATGATGGCGATCCTGTAAAGCTCGTTTGCGATAGTTGTTTTCCTCAATGAGGTGACACCACGATACCATAAAAAGTAAACATTTCAATCCAAAATACGTACACTTTAATTTACAGAAGCCATTTTATTGCCAATATCAGCCGATAAAAACGTAAAGATTAAATTACATACGAGCTATCATTTGCCAGGCTATGCTGAAGAAAAAAGGAGAATGGCTATGCGTTCAATTGCTCTCGTGCTGTTGTCGCTGTTGTTATCGGGCTGCCAGATCAATCCTTACACTTTCCAGCCCGACTGGACCAGTCCATCCTGGTTTGATGCAGGTAAAGAAGACGCCATGAACGGCCTGCCGGTTAAAGATAACCAGACCCTGGCCGATAGTTTTAACGATCCACACGTTGATCGTAGTGAATATCTTCGCGGCTATGCCGATGGTCAGAAGAAAGTTTGCGAAGAAGGCTTTATCCACGCCTGGGGTTTAGCAGGCAAATCTTTTCCTGCCAGTTGCGATACTGTCGAAAACGCCGCAAAACTGCATACCGCATGGCAACAAGGAATGGATGAAAGTATGCGTTCCAGCAGACTGAATTAAATCTGTTTTTATTCATCGAAAAATAAACAACTGTAGGATTTAGCTTAGGTCGGCCGGACGCTATTCCTGACATAATGACGGCTTTGATAAACAATGGTATTCTGCCCGCAACTCTTAAGGACATCTATTTCCGGAGCGTTGTGGCGGATTCTGGTGAGAAATTCATTCTTGAACTCTTTGTTCCGACTTACTCTGGTGCTAATGCTGTTCTTTATGGTGGGCCTGGCGACGGCAGGCACGCTCACGGAAACGGATAAATCGGTACGTTCGATTGTCTCAGGCATAGTGAGCTATACGCGATGGCCGTCACTTTCCGGACAGCCTAAACTCTGCGTCTACGCCACCTCTCATTATACTCACGCACTCAGCAGCAATGAGGGGCATAGCGAGTTACCTTATACTCCCGTTATTGTGCGTAACGATCGGGAAGCCCTGGCCGCGACGTGCGATGCTATTTATTTCGGGTCTGAATCACCGGCCAAACAACTTGAATTAATAAGTCAATATCAGGGCAGAGCATTACTTTTAATCTCAGAGCAAAATCCGGAATGTGTAATTGGCAGCGCGTTTTGCCTGATGATCGATCGCGACCAGGTACGGTTCTCCGTCAATCTGGATGCGCTGACGCGCAGTGGCGTTAGAGTCAATCCGGATGTATTAATGCTTGCACGGAATAAGCAGCATGGATAAAGATTTCACTTCAACGCCACGTCCGACGTTTAAAAGAACGTTGAGGCGAAACAGCATGATAAGCGTCATCATCACGATGACGTTAATATGGGTGTTGCTCTGTTTTGCTTCCGTTGTGACGTTAAAACAATACGCGCAAAAGAACCTGGAATTAACTGGCGCAACAATGAGCCACAGCCTGGAAGCCTCGCTGGTGTTCAACGATTCTCTGGCGGCCAACGAAACGCTTGCGGCCCTGGGTAAACAGGGGCAGTTTGCCGTGGCCGAGGTGGTCAACGCGCATAAAAAGCGGTTTGCTTACTGGTCCTGGAACCCGGAGGATAACAACGACACGCTGGGCGCCCTGGTCAGTCGCTGGCTTTTTCCCGTTCCGGTTGCGCAGCCCATCATGCATAACGGCGCAATGGTCGGCGAAATTAGACTTACCGCGCGAGACAGTCTCATCAGTCATTTCATCTGGATGTCGTTTGCCGTGCTTACCGGCTGCATTCTTTTTGCTACCGTCGTCGCACTCACCATTACCCAGTCTTTGCATCACGGTATGGTGACGGCCCTGCAAAACATCACCGACGTCGTGCATGATGTCCGCACTAACCGCAACTTCTCCCGCAGGGTGAAAGATGGCCGCATCGAAGAGTTTCACCAGTTTGGTGAAGACTTCAACAGTCTTCTGGATGAGATGGAAGAGTGGCAGCTAAAACTGCAGGCCAAGAACGCCCAGCTGTTGCGGACCGCCATGCACGACCCGCTCACCGGCCTTGCCAACCGTGCGGCGTTTCGTAACAGCATTGCAGCTTTAATGAACGATCCTTCCGCCAGAACTAACTCGGCCCTGCTCTTCCTCGACGGTGATAACTTTAAGTTTATTAACGACACCTGGGGACATGCGGCAGGAGACTGCGTGCTGATTGAAGTGGCGAGCAGAATGATGGAGTTTGGCGACAAACGTCATCAGTCCTATCGCCTTGGCGGTGACGAATTTGCCATGGTGCTCTACGGCGTGCACTCTGAGCTTGAGGTTCAACACATTTGTGCTGCGCTTTCGCAGCAGTTTATCCGTCCGTTTGATCTCCATAACGGACAAAAAGCATCAATGTCACTCAGCATTGGCTTTGCTCTGGCGTGGGAAAATGCTTCCGTGGAAGCATTACTGGAGAGGGCTGACCGCAATATGTACCAGGTTAAAAACCAGCGTACGAAAACAATAAGTTAGAAAGGATACACTATGTTAAAACGATACTTCGCGCCGTTAGTTCTGGCCTCAATGGTTTTCGCAGGCTGTCAGTCGCCGCCGGAAGGCAAATTCACTCCTGAGCAAATCGCGGCGATGAAGTCTTACGGTTTTAACGAACTGAACGGTGACTGGTCACTTGGCCTGTCGGATACCATCCTGTTTGATAAAAATGACGCCCGGCTGCGACCTGAAAGTGAAACACAGATCAAGTCCATGGCCTCTCGCCTTGCCGAAACCGGCCTGAACCACGCGCGAATGGACGGCCACACGGACAATTACGGTGAAGAAAGCTACAACAATGCGCTGTCGTTAAAACGCGCCAATGCCGTGGCCGACGCCTGGGCGAAGGGAGCGAATATCCCGCGCAGCAATCTCACCACGCAGGGATTGGGTCAAAAATACCCGGTTGCGAGCAACAGTACCCCACAAGGGCGTGCTGAAAACCGCCGGGTTGCCGTGGTTATCAGCACGCCATAGGGTTATTTAGCGGAAGATTCGGCGAGCGTCACCCCTGTTGCCGCTCGCCAGCGTAGCCAGTCCACCAGAACAAACAGCGCCAGACTCACGCCCATGACTGGCAGGGCTATCCCCAGCAGCAGGCTAATCAACACCGTAATGCCCCTTCCCCAGCCCGGCAACGCCAGCCAGCTCTGGCAAAGCGTCTGCACCGGACTCACTGTCGATTGCGCCGGACGACGCATCCACCACATCCGGTATCCCCAGATGATGAGCACGCACAGGGCAAGGCCGAACACGACGAGCAGTAGCTGATTCACCAACCCGAATAAGATCCCCATATGAAAATCTACTCCCCAGCGGGTCAGTTTTGCCATTAGCGGGAAATCCTCAAATCGGGTTCGGTCCAGCACCTGCATCGTATGCGGATCAACCGCAACGGCGTCCACCTGGGTTGGCCAGCTGCGATCGATTTCCGTCACCGTCCAGGCGCGATCTGCCGTTTGCGCCGGGCGGATCTCCAGCTTGCTGGCATCAATCCCCGCTTTACGCGCCGCGCTTAAGACCCCATCAAACTGCGTCAGATCCATCGCCATCTCCGGCATCATCATTCCGCCGTGATGGCCATGGTGTTCGGCATGTTCATCCACGCTCTCCGGCGCACCGGAGAGCGTGGTGTTCACCTGAGGGGTGAGCCAGTTCATCTCTGCCCGCAGCTTATCAACATTCCCGCCAGCCCACTGGGACCAGGTCAGGCCGGTTGCAGAGAATAACAGCATTCCGCCCAGCAGAGCCCAGCCCAGCGTCACGTGCACGCGACGCCGGTTCTGGAAGCGATTGTTGATCCGCCGTTTGGGGCGGGTATAACACCACAGGGCAATGCCACCCAGCGCGGCCACCCACATCCAGGAGGCCGCCAGCTCGCTGTAGAGCCTTCCTGCGTCGCCCAGCATCAGAGACGTATGCAGATAATCAATAGTCTGGCGCAGCGGTAAAATCCCGCTGGTGCCATACACCGTCAGATCCCCCAGTACCGCCAGATTGACCGGATCGACAAAAATAGCCCGGTGTTCAGATGGTCCAAGCGTCGGGTCAGCAAACATCACGCGGGTGGTTTCACCTTCAACCAGCCCCGGACGAACGGCGTGCAAACGTAAATCTGATCCAACCGTTTTTTCCGCCACAGCGATTTGCTCCGCCAGAGGCTGCGGCTCGCCCACGGAATCCGTGTGGAGCGCATGCCGGTAGAGCGCATTCTCCAGCTGCGGGGTGGCCACATACAGCGTACCGGTCAGCGCGGCGAAGAAGATAAACGGGCCGACAAACAGCCCAACATAGAAATGGAGGCGACGCAGCAGGTTTCCCCATGCCGCGTGCGAAGTACAGGTCGTCATACTTTTCCTTTTTAAGGCAAAAAGTTATCAATATTTTTTTAAAGGGAAAAAGCAGACTGCCGCGGTGGCGCGCGGGTATCAGGGTAAAGCCAGGGGAAAAAGTGCCAGTGGCTGACCGCCCGACGCGGCGGTTTCACGCGAAGCCTCTGCAGCACCACGCTGAGCAGGGCGATCAGCGCCAGCATCATGCCCGGTACATGCGCTAACAGCACGCAGTAGCCGCACGCTTCAGCATGGTCAACAGGCACCGTGTGGGACATATCGCCGTGGTGCTCATCCATCGACATCATGCTCATGTCATGATGCATACCCGGCATGGCGCTCATGGGATCTTTTTGCAACGAGACGGAGATGAGCGGCGCCACCACGATCAGCAGGATCGCAAACAGCGCGATCAAGGCCGCTGCGCGTTTCCGGTTTTGCTGATGCAGTACGTTATCCACTTCCCCTCCCCTCAAGAGGCAAGCATTGTAAATGATTTATGACGAAAGGGTTAACGCGAGAGATACGATGGGATAAAAAAAGGGCCAGCCTTTCGGCCAGCCCTTTCTAACAGGATGTCGCTTAAGCGAATCTTAGTTCAGACGCTCTTTAATACGAGCAGACTTACCAGTACGCTCACGCAGGTAGTACAGTTTAGCTTTACGTACAGCACCACGACGTTTAACAGCAATGCTGTCAACTACCGGAGAGTGAGTCTGGAAGACACGCTCAACGCCTTCGCCGTTGGAAATTTTACGAACAGTGAATGCAGAGTGCAGACCGCGGTTACGAATAGCGATAACCACGCCCTCGAATGCCTGCAGACGTTTTTTGGAACCTTCAACAACCCATACTTTCACTTCCACGGTGTCACCTGGACGGAAGGAAGGTACGTCCTGCTTCATCTGCTCTTGTTCAAGTTGCTTAATAATGTTGCTCATAATTTAATCTCTTATCCTGGGTAAACTGATATTCGGGTGCGTATTACGCATTCCCATCATGTTCATGCTGCTGTTGCGCGTGTTCAGTTTTGAACTCGGCCAGCAACTTTGCTTGCTCTTCAGTCAGAGCCAGGTTTTCCAGAAGTTCAGGTCTTCTAAGCCAGGTTCGGCCCAGCGACTGCTTCAAACGCCAGCGACGTATCTCGGCATGGTTTCCAGACAGTAACACTGCCGGTACTTCCATCCCTTCTAACACTTCAGGACGAGTATAGTGTGGACAGTCCAGCAATCCATCGGCAAAGGAATCTTCCGTTGCCGAAGCTTCATGGCCCAGAACACCCGGAATGAACCGGGCGACAGAGTCAATCAGCGTCATTGCGGGTAACTCACCACCGCTGAGAACGTAATCGCCGATAGACCATTCTTCGTCAATCTCGGTTTGAATTACGCGCTCATCTATCCCTTCGTAGCGACCACAGACCAGAATCAGCTTTTGATTCGTCGCCAGTTCGCTCACGCCCGCTTGATCAAGCTTGCGTCCCTGAGGTGACAGATAAATCACCTTTGCGCCTTCACCTGCCGCGGCTTTTGCTGTGTGAATGGCGTCCCGTAAGGGTTGCACCATCATTAACATCCCCGGTCCGCCGCCGTAAGGACGATCGTCCACGGTACGGTGCCGGTCATGAGTAAAGTCACGAGGACTCCAGCTCTGGATGCTCAGCAGGCCATTCTTTACTGCCCGGCCAGTTACCCCGTAATCGGTAATCGCGCGGAACATTTCAGGAAACAGGCTAATTATGCCAATCCACATAGCGCCGTCTTTTACCGTTTATCCGGAGAATTTAAAAACCAGGATCCCAATCTACTTCAATGGTTTGAGTAGTGAGATCGACTTTCTTGATAACCTGTCCATCGAGGAACGGGACCAACCGCTCCTTGATGCCAAATGCATCTTTCAGGTTTGCCTTAATGACGAGAACGTCATTTGACCCGGTTTCCATCATGTCGATGACTTTCCCCAGGCTGTAGCCTTCAGTGGTCACTACCTGGCAGCCCATAAGGTCTTTCCAGTAGTAGTCACCCTCTTCAAGCTCCGGCAACTGCGACGAATCCACGACAATTTCACAATTAGTCAGCGCATTCGCGGCATCACGATCATCAACGCCTTTCAGCTTGATGATGATGTCCTGATTGTGGTGACGCCAGCTTTCCAGCTCGACCTCTTCCCACTTACCGCCTTTCTGGATAAACCAGGGCTGGTAATTAAAAATGCTATCAGCGTCTTCAGTGGAGGAAAACACTCTGAGCCAACCACGGATACCGTAGCAAGAACCCATTTTTCCCAATACAATCGGTTCAACAGGTGCTTTATTGCTCATCATGACCACCGTGACAGATTAAGCTGCTTTGTTTGCTGCTTTGATCAGCGTAGCAACGCGATCGGAAACAGTAGCGCCCTGGCCAACCCAGTGAGCGATACGATCCAGATCCAGACGAGTTTCTTCTTCTGCGCCAGCGGCCAGTGGGTTGAAGAAACCAACGCGCTCGATGAAGCGACCGTTGCGTGCATTACGGCTGTCAGTCACAACAACCTGGTAGAACGGACGCTTTTTAGCGCCGTGACGTGCTAAACGAATAGTTACCATAACATCCTCTTGTGTGAATAAAACAACCGGGCCCCATCGAGGAACGGAGCCCGGGTGTCATATTAAAAGCCCGAAAATTTTACTCATTTTCGGGCAAAAAGCAATCTCAAAAGCGATTAACGCCCTGGAAAACCGGGAGGCATCATCCCTTTCATGCCGCGCATCATCTTCGCCATGCCGCCTTTCTTCATTTTCTTCATCATGCGCTGCATGTCGTCGAACTGTTTCAGAAGACGGTTAACGTCCTGCACCTGCATGCCGCAACCGGCTGCGATACGGCGTTTGCGGGAACCTTTGATGATATCCGGGTTAGCGCGTTCCTTGAGGGTCATCGAGTTGATGATCGCCTCCATCCGCACCAGCACCTTGTCATCCATCTGCGCTTTCACGTTGTCCGGGATCTGGCCCATGCCTGGCAGTTTGCCCATCAGGCTTGCCATGCCACCCATGTTTTTCATCTGACGCAGCTGCTCAAGGAAGTCGGTCAGATCGAAACCATCACCTTTTTTCAGCTTGCTGGCCAGCTTCTCAGCCTGCGCGCGGTCAACCTTGCTCTCGATATCTTCGATCAGCGACAGCACGTCGCCCATGCCGAGGATACGGGAGGCAATACGATCCGGATGGAACGGCTCCAGCGCTTCGGTTTTTTCGCCCACGCCGAGGAATTTGATCGGCTTACCGGTGATATGACGAATGGAGAGAGCCGCACCGCCGCGGGCGTCACCGTCCACTTTGGTCAGCACCACGCCGGTTAACGGCAGGGCTTCGTTAAACGCTTTTGCGGTATTCGCCGCATCCTGACCGGTCATGGCGTCAACAACAAACAGAGTCTCTACCGGGTTAATAGAGGCATGCACCTGTTTGATCTCGTCCATCATCGCTTCGTCAACGTGCAGACGACCGGCTGTATCCACCAGCAGCACGTCGTAGAATTTCAGCTTCGCCTCTTTCAGCGCCGCGTTAACGATATCGACAGGTTTCTGGGCGACGTCTGACGGGAAGAAATCCACGCCGACCTGCTCAGCCAGGGTTTCCAGCTGCTTGATCGCCGCCGGGCGGTAGACGTCCGCAGACACCACCAGCACTTTCTTCTTGTGCTTCTCACGCAGGAATTTCCCCAGCTTACCGACGCTGGTGGTTTTACCCGCACCCTGCAGGCCCGCCATCAGCACCACGGCCGGTGGCTGAGCCGCCAGGTTCAGGACCTGGTTCTCTTCGCCCATCGCCGAAACCAGTTCGTTACGAACGATTTTGACGAACTCCTGACCCGGGGTCAGGCTCTTGTTAACTTCATGACCAACCGCCTTCTCTTTAACGCGGTTGATAAAATCACGAACAACCGGCAACGCGACGTCTGCTTCCAGCAGCGCCATGCGCACTTCGCGCAGCGTTTCCTTGATGTTGTCTTCGGTAAGGCGTCCGCGGCCGCTGATGTTGCGCAGCGTGCGCGACAAACGATCGGTTAAATTATCAAACATTGTCTCTCGCCTGAGTAGAAACGTTGGGCCGCCATGAGCGACACATACACAGAATTTTGCCGGAGTATAACATGAAGGCGCCTTTGTTGTTATGCAACGGTTGGAGCAGGCGTCACGTAACGTTATACTGCTTCTCTTTCTTATTAAGACAACTGTCGATGCCTATATGCCTGTTTTCGCACTGATCGCCCTTGTTGCCTACTCTGTCAGCCTCGCGCTGATCATTCCCGGACTGCTGCAAAAAAACAGCGGCTGGCGGCGCATGGCTATTCTTTCGGCGGTGATCGCACTGATTAGCCACGCGTTTGCGCTGGAATCACGCATTATCCCCGGCGACGGCAGCGTGCAAAACCTGAGCGTCCTCAACGTCGGCTCGCTGGTCAGCCTGATGATCTGTACGGTGATGACCATCGTGGCCTCTAAAAATCGCGGCTGGCTGCTGCTGCCGATTGTGTATACCTTCGCGCTGATCAATCTGGCCTTAGCCACCTTTATGCCTAATGAGTTCATTACCCATCTGGAGGCGACGCCAGGGATGCTGGTGCATATCGGCCTGTCGCTCTTTGCCTATGCGACGCTGATCATCGCCGCGCTCTACGCCATGCAACTCGCCTGGATTGACTACCAACTGAAAAACAAAAAGCTGGCGTTTAACCATGAGATGCCGCCGCTGATGGTGATTGAGCGTAAAATGTTCCACATCACCCAGGTGGGCGTGGTGCTGCTGACCCTGACGCTCTGCACGGGTCTGTTTTATATGAAGAACCTGTTCAGCGTGGAGAATATCGATAAAGCGGTGCTCTCCATCATTGCCTGGTTTGTCTATATTGTCCTGTTATGGGGCCATTATCATGAAGGCTGGCGCGGTCGCCGCGTGGTCTGGTTCAACGTCGCGGGTGCGGGCATTCTCACCCTTGCCTATTTTGGCAGCCGCTTCATACAGCAATTTGCTGGCTAAGAAACAAAGGAGTTCCCCCTGGAACACATCTCTACCACCACGCTGATCGTTATCCTGATCGTCATGGTGGTCATCTCCGCCTATTTCTCCGGCTCGGAAACCGGCATGATGACCTTAAACCGCTACCGGTTACGTCATCGTGCTAAACAGGGTAACCGTGCCGCACGTCGCGTTGAAAAGCTGCTCCGCAAGCCGGATCGCCTGATTAGCCTGGTGCTTATCGGCAACAACCTCGTCAACATTCTGGCCTCTGCCCTCGGCACCATCGTCGGGATGCGCCTGTACGGCAACGCCGGGGTGGCGATTGCCACCGGCGTGCTGACGTTTGTGGTGCTGGTGTTTGCCGAAGTGCTGCCGAAAACCATCGCCGCGCTTTACCCGGAGAAGGTCGCCTACCCGAGCAGCTTCCTGCTGGCACCGCTGCAGATCCTGATGATGCCGCTGGTCTGGCTGCTGAACATGGTGACGCGCGTCCTGATGCGGATGGTGGGGATCAAAGCCGATGTCACCATCAGCAGCGCGCTCAGCAAAGAAGAGCTGCGCACCATCGTGAACGAATCCCGCTCGCAGATCTCCCGACGTAACCAGGACATGCTCCTCTCGGTGCTGGATCTGGAAAAAGTGAGCGTGAACGACATCATGGTGCCGCGTAATGAAATCGTCGGTATCGACATCAATGATGACTGGAAAGCCATCGTCCGTCAGCTGACGCACTCGCCGCACGGGCGCATTGTCCTGTATCGCGACTCGCTGGATGACGCCATCAGCATGCTGCGCGTGCGCGAAGCCTACCGTCTGATGACCGAGAAAAAAGAGTTCACCAAAGAGGTGATGCTGCGCGCCGCCGACGAGATTTACTACGTGCCGGAAGGCACCCCGCTCAGCACGCAGCTGGTGAAATTCCAGCGAAACAAGAAGAAAGTTGGCCTGGTGGTCAATGAGTACGGCGACATTCAGGGCCTGGTGACGGTCGAAGATATTCTGGAAGAGATTGTCGGAGACTTTACCACCTCAATGTCCCCTTCCCTTGCGGAAGAAGTCACTCCGCAAAATGACGGCTCGGTACTGATTGACGGCAGCGCGAACATTCGCGAACTCAACAAAGCCTTTAACTGGCATCTGCCGGAAGATGAGGCTCGCACCATTAACGGGATGATTCTGGAAGCGCTGGAGGAGAACCCGGCGGCAGGCACGCGGGTGCGCATTGAGCAGTACGATATTGATATCCTGGACGTGCAGGACAATATGATTAAGCAGGTGAAGGTCCTGCCTGTAAAACCCCTGCGCGAAAGTATCGCAGAGTAAGGTTGTAGGCCGGGTGAGCGAAGCCGCCACCCGGCACTACGCGTGCGGCAAATTACGCTTTCGCTTTCGCCACGGTTACCATCGCAGCGCGAATGGTACGGCCGTTCAGGGTGTAGCCTTTCTGCATCACGCCCAGCACTTTACCGGCTTCAATCTCTTCAGATTCCACCATCGCAATCGCCTGGTGAACGTTTGGATCCAGCGGTACGTCGGTATCGGCAATCACTTCCACGCCAAACTTACGCACCACGTCGAGCATGGATTTCAGCGTCAGCTCGATGCCTTCGATCATCGCCGCGTTGTCCGGATTCGCTTTGTCAGCGACTTCCAGCGCGCGATCGAGGCTGTCGATCACCGGCAGCAGTTCGTTGACGAATTTCTCCAGCGCAAACTTGTGCGCCTTCTCAACGTCCTGCTCGGTACGACGACGCAGGTTTTCCATCTCCGCCTTGATGCGCAGAACACTGTCGCGTTCGCGATTCTGTGCTTCTACCAGCTGGGCTTCCAGATTCGCAATTTTTTCATCGCGCGGGTCCACCTGCTCAGCAGATGCGTCTGGCTCTACAGCCTCAACTTCATCGTGCTGTTCCGTGATAATTTCTTCAGGGGCTTGCCCCTCAGGCGTTTTCTGTTCTTTACTACTCATGAATTTCTCCGCGTTTTTCTGCATTCATCTCGCTAACTTCGCTTATTATGGGGATCAGTTTCCGGGATTCAAGGGAACAAGACAGATTGTCATCATTCATCAGGCACAAGGACCTCCAGAAAATGAATAATCATTTCAGGTGTATTGGGATCGTCGGGCATCCGCGTCACCCTACCGCATTGACGACACATGAAATGTTGTATCGCTGGTTGTGTAGCAAAGGCTATGAAGTGATGGTCGAGCAGCAGATTGCCCAGGAGCTGCAGCTGAAGAGCGTCAAAACTGGCACGCTGGCGGAAATTGGCCAACAGGCCGACCTCGCCGTGGTGGTAGGCGGCGACGGCAATATGCTCGGCGCGGCCCGCACGCTGGCGCGGTATGACATCAAGGTCATCGGCATCAACCGTGGCAATCTCGGCTTTCTCACCGACCTCGACCCGGACAATGCGCAGCAGCAGCTGGCCGACGTGCTGGAAGGCCACTATATCAGTGAAAAGCGCTTTTTACTGGAAGCGCAGGTGTGCCAGCAGGACTGCCAGAAACGCATCAGCACCGCGATTAACGAGGTGGTCCTCCACCCCGGTAAAGTAGCGCACATGATTGAATTCGAGGTTTATATCGATGAAATCTTTGCCTTCTCCCAGCGTTCTGACGGGCTGATTATCTCCACCCCGACCGGCTCAACCGCCTACTCGCTTTCTGCCGGCGGGCCGATCCTGACCCCGTCTCTGGATGCCATTACCCTGGTGCCGATGTTCCCGCACACGCTCTCTGCCCGGCCGCTGGTCATCAACGGCGACAGCACGATACGTCTGCGGTTCTCGCACCGGCGTAACGACCTGGAGATCAGCTGCGACAGCCAGATAGCGCTGCCAATCCAGGAGGGGGAAGACGTCCTTATTCGCCGGTGTGATTACCATCTGAATCTCATTCACCCGAAAGATTACAGCTATTTCAACACATTAAGCTCGAAGCTTGGCTGGTCAAAAAAATTGTTCTGATTTTGCATCCAGCACTTTACTGTATATAAAACCAGTTTATACTGTATGAAAACACAGTTATGGTTTTTCATACAGGAAAACAATTATGCTGGCACAACTGACCATCAGCAACTTTGCCATTGTTCGTGAGCTTGAGATCGATTTCCACAGCGGCATGACGGCGATCACCGGGGAAACCGGTGCTGGTAAATCCATTGCCATTGATGCCCTCGGCTTGTGCCTTGGCGGCCGTGCAGAGGGCGACATGGTGCGCATGGGCGCGAACCGTGCCGACCTGTGCGCCCGCTTCTCCCTGAAAGACACCCCTGCAGCCCAGCGCTGGCTGGAACAGAACCAGCTTGAAGATGGACGTGAGTGTTTACTTCGCCGCGTGATCAGCAGCGACGGTCGCTCCCGTGGCTTTATCAACGGCACGGCGGTTCCGCTTTCCCAGCTGCGCGAACTCGGCCAACTGCTTATCCAGATCCACGGTCAGCACGCGCATCAGCAATTGGTTAAACCCGAACAGCAGAAAGCGCTGCTGGACGGCTATGCGGGTGAGTACGCGCTTACTCAACTGATGGCGGAGCACTATCGCCAGTGGCATCAAAGCTGCCGGGAACTTGCCCAGCATCAACAGCAAAGCCAGGAGCGTGCCGCACGTGCGGAGCTGCTGGAATACCAGCTGAAAGAGCTGAACGAATTTAACCCGCAGGCGGGTGAGTTTGAGCAAATCGACGAAGAGTACAAACGCCTGGCGAACAGCGGCCACCTGCTCTCAACCAGCCAGAATGCGCTCAACCTGCTGGCGGATGGCGAAGACGTGAACCTGCAGAGCCAGTTGTATAACGTCCGTCAGTTGCTTACCGAACTGGTCGGCATGGACAGCAAACTTTCTGGCGTCCTGGATATGCTGGAAGAGGCTGCCATTCAGATCTCCGAAGCCGGTGACGAACTGCGCCACTACTGTGAGCGTCTCGATCTCGACCCGAACCGTCTGTTTGAGCTGGAGCAGCGCATCTCCCGTCAGATCTCGCTTGCACGCAAGCATCACGTCACGCCGGAAGAGCTGCCGGGCTACTATCAGTCTCTGCTGGAAGAGCAGCAGCAGCTTGACGATCAGGCTGACTCCCTGGAAACCCTCTCTCTGGCAGTGAGCCTGCACCATGAACAGGCGCTGGCGACAGCGCAAAAGCTGCACGACATCCGTCAGCATTACGCTCAGGAGCTGAGCCAGCACATCACGGACAGCATGCACACGCTGGCGATGCCGCACGGCATCTTCACCATTGATGTTCGCTTCGAAGAAAACCACCTGACGGCAGAAGGTGCGGATCGCATCGAATTCCGCGTCACCACCAACCCGGGGCAGCCGCTGCAGGCAATCTCCAAAGTGGCCTCCGGCGGTGAACTGTCGCGTATTGCGCTGGCAATTCAGGTGATTACCGCGCGTAAAATGGAAACCCCGGCGCTGATTTTCGATGAAGTGGATGTCGGGATCAGTGGCCCAACGGCGGCGGTGGTCGGTAAACTGCTGCGCCAGTTAGGCGAATCAACGCAGGTGATGTGTGTCACCCACCTGCCGCAGGTAGCGGGCTGTGGACATCATCACTTTATCGTTAGCAAGGAAACCGACGGCGAGATGACCGAAACGCACATGAAGCCGCTGGATAAACGTGCGCGTCTGCAGGAGCTGGCGCGCCTGCTCGGCGGCAGCGAAGTGACGCGTAATACGCTCGCGAACGCGAAAGAACTGCTGGCGGCATAAACTTTTTCGGGATCTCAGGGTCATACAGAACAACAAAAACGCCGCCAGACCGGTTTCAAAGTGGGGCAAGGTCTATTATCATCGGCATATTACATATGAGCCGCGTTCTGCTCGGGCCCGAAAAGGAATCAAATCATTATGCGTTGTAAAATGCTGACCGCTGCCGCAGCGGTTCTTCTGATGTTGACCGCAGGCTGTTCCACTCTGGAGAAAGTGGTTTACCGTCCTGACATCAACCAGGGGAACTACCTTACCCCTAACGATGTGTCCAAAATCCGTGTGGGGATGACACAACAGCAGGTCGCTTATGCACTGGGAACCCCGATGATGTCCGATCCGTTCGGCACTAACACCTGGTTCTATGTCTTCCGTCAGAAGCCGGGCCATGAAGATGCAACCCAGCAGACCCTGACGCTGACCTTCAGCAGCGCTGGTGTGTTGACTAACATCGACAATAAGCCTGCCCTGACCAAATAACACGGTGTCAGAAATGCAAAAAGGTGCTCATTGAGCACCTTTTTTGTGTCTGAACACTTGCGCAGAATCGTAGCCCCGGTAAGCGCAGCGCCACCGGGGAAAGAAACCGCTACTTACCAGATTTCTCCGCACGCTGGCGACGCAGCTCTTTCGGGTCGGCAATCAGCGGACGATAAATCTCCACCCGGTCACCCTCTTTCAGCACATCTCCCAGCTTCACCGGACGGCTGTAAATTCCGACCTTATTTTTCGCCAGGTCGATATCGCTGCGAAGCTCAAGGATGCCGGAAGCACGGATAGCCGCTTCGACGGTCGCGCCCTCTTCCAGCGACACGCGCTGCAGGTACTGCTTCTCCGGCAACGCATACACCACTTCTACCGCAATCTTATGCGACACTGTAAACCTCTTTGGCGCGGGTGGTGAACGCCTGAACCATGTTCGAGGCCAGCTCTTTGAAGATGCGGCCAAACGCCAGCTCAATCAGCTTATTGGTAAACTCAAAGTCCAGATGGAACTCAATGCGACAGGCGTCAGCGCTCAGGGGCGTAAATTTCCAGCCTCCCATAAGCTTTTTAAACGGACCATCCACCAGATGCATCAAAATACTCTGATTGCTCGTCAGCGTATTACGGGTGGTGAACGTCTTGCTGATCCCCGCTTTGGAGACATCCACTGCCGCCGTCATCTGCGTCGGGCCGGACTCCAGAACGCGGCTCCCGGTGCATCCCGGAATAAACTCTGGATAAGACTGAACATCGTTCACTAACTGATACATTTGTTCCGCGCTGTAAGGCACAAGCGCAGTACGGCTAATCTGAGGCATAGCATTTCCCATGGTCACACAACGGACAAATAATAACATTTATCACCTGTTAAAAAAACGCTAAGCCTCATCTCGTGCTAAGATAGCGCGTTAGACCTCACAGGACGCAATGAGGTGACTTTTTGAAATCAGATTACCGACGGCTTTACGACACTTATGACGAAGAAAAAAGCACATAAACCAGGCTCGGCGACCATTGCGCTCAACAAGCGTGCTCGCCACGAGTATTTCATTGAAGAAGAATTCGAAGCGGGCCTTGCGTTGCAGGGCTGGGAAGTAAAATCGCTGCGCGCCGGAAAAGCCAACATCGGCGATAGCTACGTGATCCTGAAAGATGGCGAAGCCTTCCTGTTCGGTGCGACCTTTACGCCGCTGACCGTCGCCTCGTCACACTACGTGTGTGACCCAACGCGCACCCGTAAGCTGCTGCTGAACAAGCGTGAGCTGGAATCCCTTTACGGGCGCATTAACCGCGAAGGTTTCACCGTGGTCGCCCTGTCGCTGTACTGGAAAAACGCCTGGTGCAAAGTGAAAATTGGCGTCGCGAAAGGTAAAAAACAGCACGACAAACGTACTGACCTGAAAGAGCGCGAGTGGCAGCTCGACAAAGCGCGCATCATGAAAAACGCAGGACGTTGATTCTGCACACTTATTGTACTATTCAATAAGTTAGCGTTCCGGGCTGGTATCCAGGAAGTGAAATCTGGTATACTTAGTTCAACACTATTGGGGCTGATTCTGGATTCGACGGGATTTGCGAAACCCAAGGTGCATGCCGAGGGGCGGTTTGCCTCGTTAAAAGCCGCAAAAAAATAGTCGCAAACGACGAAAACTACGCTTTAGCAGCTTAATAACCTGCTCTGAGCCCTCTCTCCCTAGCTTCCGCTCTTAAGACGGGGATCAAAGAGAGGTCAAACCCAAAAGAGATCGCGTGGAAGCCCTGCCTGGGGTTGAAGCGTTAAAACTAATCAGGCTAGTTCGTTAGTGGCGTGTCTGTCCGCAGCTGGCGTGCGAATGTAAAGACAAACTAAGCATGTAGTACCGAGGATGTAGAAATTTCGGACGCGGGTTCAACTCCCGCCAGCTCCACCAAAATTCTCCATCGGCGATCACCAGAGTCGACTGATGAAGTCCTGAAAGCCCGCACGGCACAAGCCCTGCGGGCTTTTTTGTGTCTGTCCTTGTCCGAGAACATCCGACTAAATCCGGTGATTATTGGTATACGTTTAGGTATACGGTAGGATGTATACCTAAAAGCGTATACCAATTCATGAAGGAGCGGCCACACTGGCACGGACAACACGCCCCCTGACCAATACCGAAGTTCTTCGCGCTAGAGCGTTAGAGAAGGATCTAACGCTGCATGATGGCAATGGCCTTTTCCTGATAGTGAAAACTAGTTGAAAAAAGCTCTGGCGCTTTCGTTATCAACGTCCTGCGACAAAACAACGGACAATGATGGGGCTAGGTGCCTTCCCCGCCCTTTCGCTTGCCGATGCCCGAGGGTTAAGAGCGGATTAACTTGCCTTGTTAGCTAATGGTATCGACCCTCAAGTTCAAGCTGAAGTTGCAGAGGAAGAGCACCAAATCGCTCTGGACAGTATTTTTTCGACGGTCTCTGCTAACTGGTTCCAACTCAAAAGCAAAAGCGTTACTCCTGATTACGCAAAAGACATTTGGCGCTCACTGGAGAAAGATGTATTCCCTGCCATCGGTGAGATCCCTGTTCAGCAAATCAAAGCCCGTGCATTGGTTGAAACGCTTGAACCAATCAAAGCACGTGGAGCACTTGAGACAGTACGCCGGTTGGTGCAGCGCATTAATGAAATAATGATTTATGCCGTCAACACTGGTCTGATTGATGCGAATCCAGCATCAGGTGTTGGAATGGCCTTTGAGAAGCCCAAAAAGCAAAACATGCCGACACTTCAGCCAGAAGAATTACCAAAGCTGATGCGTTCTCTAGTGATGTCAAATCTGTCTGTCCCGACGCGCTGTCTCATTGAATGGCAGCTCCTGACTCTTGTGCGCCCTTCTGAAGCCTCCGGTACTCGGTGGGCAGAGATCGATTTCGAAGCAAAGCTCTGGACAATTCCAGCCGAACGGATGAAGGCTAAGCGGGAGCATATAGTTCTTCTATCTCTTCAGGCATTAGAGATTCTTGATGTGATGAAGCCTATCAGTGCTCATCGTGAACATGTTTTTCCGAGTCGGAATGACCCAAAGCAACCAATGAATAGCCAGACAGCAAATGCTGCTTTAAAAAGAATTGGATATGGGGTTAAATTAGTAGCACATGGTTTGCGCTCAATAGCGAGTACTGCAATGAATGAAGCTGGTTTGAATTCAGATGTGATTGAAGCAGCACTCGCTCATAGTGACAAAAATGAAGTTAGGAGAGCCTACAACCGTACAACATATTTGAATCAAAGAAAGGAAATAATGAGTTGGTGGGGAGATTCTATATACTCCTTATCATTTATAAAAAAGGGTATGTCATGAGTAAATTCCAAAAAATAGACTTAGCATATGACTTCTTAATTGAAAAAGAAAAACAAGGCGCAACCTTTAAATTGTCGGAGCTATCAGAAGCCAGCACATGGTCTTTGAAAACATGTTCAACACATATTTCAAAGAAGCTTAGCTCCTATTTTCAGAGGGAAGGAGACGACTATATAACTAATGGTCTTTTATTCTTAAGTAAAAACGACTTCAGAGCAGCCCTAAGCCAGATATCATCTCTAACCAATAATTACTCTAGAAAAGGAATTCTTTTAAATAAAGCTAAAGAGTTTGCAATACTCGCGGTTTCCACTTACAACAACCCGACTATAAAATTCAAAACATATGGATTTATAATCAACATGAATATAGCATTCACATCACTTTTTCATGCTATATTTGAAAAAAACGAGGTCGACTATTATCACAAAGATGGTGCAGGGAATACAATTTTCATCGATGGAGAAGAAAAAGCATGGGAATTAAAAGAATGCACAGAAAAATATTGGCCTGGGGTCAGCTCACCAATTAAATCTAACCTTCACTTCCTCATAGGCCTAAGAAACAAAATCGAGCATCGCTTTCTTCCTGTCATAGACTTAATGTGTAGCGGAGAATGTCAAGCTGCATTAACTAACTTTGAAAACATTATAACTAAAGAATTTGGTGATGAGCATGCATTATTAGTAAACCTTGCTGTATCTATGCAACTTAGTCGAGTATCTTCAGAAGCCAAAATAGAAGCATTAAAACAATTCCAATCACAGAATTACGCCGTAGTTAGGGAGTTCATGGAAGCACAACAACATGAATTAAGTGCAGAAGCATTAGAGAGCCAAGAGTACCGCATTAAAGCTTTTTTAATTCCAAAGATAGGAAATCATGCATCATCATCAGATCTATCTATTGAATTTGTTAATTTTAGAAAACTGAGCGATGAAGAAAAAGCACAGTATGAACAGGGCATAACATTTATAAAAGAAGTACGAAGCCCTTATATTCATAAACCATCAGATATTGTTTCAAAAGTAAAGGAAACTCATAACTTCTTCAATATGGCTTTACACACAAAGTGCTGGAAGTTCTTCGATGCCAGGCCAGTGGAAATGAATAATGACTACAAAGGAATATATTCAGGTTTTGTCTTAGGCTTCAACAATTATCTTTACTCTAACGATTGGGTATCATTTTTAAATGAACAACTTAGTAACAATGACACCCTACAACGCATCCGCGCCTCCTGAAGGAAATATATATGGCAAATTTTTTTCGTTTAGACAGGGATTGGGGATTCTTACAAGCTTTAGATGAGATAAACTCTCATTACAAGCCCGGAGGAATGGTCTCCGGAATGGCCAGGAATGTTCAGATACAAAATTGGGGAGTTCTTGTTGGAAGAACTCGTGCACTTGCTGAAGTTGAATTAGCGATATCCCTTGCTGGGTCAAAATCTAAACTATGTAGGATAATACAAATATCAGCCTCATCCCTTAATATGATGATTGATTTTTTCGAGAGTCTACCTAATGATATTAATAAGCAGGGAATCCAACAGGGAACATCCATATCCGGGCATTTATTACTTCGCCAGATTGGGAAAGGTGGGAATGCAGTAGTATGGAAAACAAGAACAACAAATAACAACCTGCATATAATGAAGATTGCTAAACGCAGTAAAGGAATAGCATTATCACGCTTTGATGATGAAATATCCACATTAAATAGAATCAAAGCCATAAAGAACAAGAACCTTCACACAATCCCTATCATTAATAGTTATAGAAGCTTGGACGATGATGGTTTTGCTTGGTTTACAATGCCAGAAGCCACCCCTCTGGAAAAAAACTTTGAAAAACACGCATCCACACCTCTAACCATATTAAAAGGCATGTTGGATGTCTGTAAGACAATTGAAATACTTCACGCCCAAGAAATTTACCATCGAGATATAAAACCAGATAACATACTTATCTATCAACATAAGTGGTCTCTTGGTGATTTTGGCATTGCCACTTTCCCCGATAAAGAAAAAATCACTAAAGAAGGTACCAAAATGGGTTCCCTGCATTACTACGCACCAGAAATGTTAAGCAGTTCTCAAGAAAATTCTGGTATGTATGCTGACATATACAGCTATGCAAAGTCATTATGGGCCTTATTAAGCGGAAATAAGTATCCTATTGCTGGGGAACTTAGATTAGACCGTCCAGAGGCAAAGTTATCTACTTACTGCATGTTGGATAAAATAGAGTTACTGGATGAAGTCATATCAGCTTGTACAAGCTATACACCAACAAACAGACCTTCAATATCAGAGATAAAAGCTGTAATTGAAAAGGTCCTAGAAAATAAATAACACATCAGCTCTGCGCGCAATGCTCTCCCCGCCACGCCTGCCCGCTTAAGGGGGCGTTTTTAATGCAGGCGCATGACCGGCCTCAGGGCGCGCCAGTGCTGACGCTGGCGGGAGATTCAGTGTCGGTAAAACGCATGCAAAACCATGCACCTTATGCATGCATGGCTTTAATACGTAAAAATGGCGGGATTTTCGGGGATTTTTAAGCGGGCTACTGCACAGCCAGTTCTACACGGCGGCGGGTGTAACTCAGGCTCTGTGCAGGTGTGAATTTTTCACGACTATCATCGCTCGAGGCCGCGTCAGGCCTGAATCCGATGGTCGTTAAAATGTCATTATCCTGCGCCGAATAATTAATTTTTTCTCCGGCGGCCAGCCAGACCTGCAGCGCCTCACGCAGATAGTCGAGTGAGTGCTGCATGGCGCAGCGCTGAACGGCGGAATGTTGCCCGGAATAATCCATCAGCTCAGGGGCAAGGGCGGCGGCCAGCTCCGCGCCGTGCGCCTGCATAAAATCGTTTGAACGGTCGCGGATGCTGATGCGCTGCACCTCCTCATGCGAGCGGATATCACGCCCGGCAGCCTGATTTATTTCCCACTTTTTAGCGTTCCGTTATCTGACGGACGGCCTCTTCCTAAATTCAGGTGTAAATCGTGGGGTGCCCATACGCTCCTCCTATGCTCAAACTATAGGGCAGGATCGTCTACCAGGGCGGGGTCAGTCCATAAGGCCAACTGATGTAAAATACAATTCGGTAGCTTGGCATGAAAACTGAGCAACCAGCTGCTGCCCATTCTTGCATACGACGGGCGGCGTTTTCTTCAGACAAATCCCCCTCGGAGAGATACAAAAATGCTTTCCATAGTACGGCTCGCATGTGATCGCTGGCCGCAACCTTAACCACACTGGACAGCCCACTATTGCTTATAACATATTCTCAGCCACCAAAACCGACACGTTGAACTACCGAGTCTCTATTAAAGTTGGAGTGCTAAAAATTGTTCTTAGGCGTCGCCAGCAAGTAAAGCATGGAGAAAAACAAGGATCCCCAATATACCGAGTCATATCGATAGGGATCAAAATTAATATGCAAAAAACCGCTTACAAATTCGTAGCCATTTGCAAAGATGTTTATCTGAAGGGATGCAATAGCGATTACAAATATCATATAAGCAATAAATAATGGATATTTATGAAGCCTGTTAACTTTTAACTTCCCCAGATAAAGCAAGAAGAAAACCACAATAGATACAATAAAATAGACCACAGCAGGCCAGACAGGAGGATAAAGCGAAAATTCCAAATCTTGTGGCATAATCAGTTCCCTTTAGTTATCTGGTACATCTGCCAACCTGTAATGCTACTACTGGTCGCATCCAGAGTGATTGCGGTTTTGGATGCCTCTTGCCAGCCTGGGTGGCGGCTAGCTCCACGCCGTGCGCCTGCATAAAATCATTTAATCGGTCGCGGATGCTGATGCGCTGTACCTCTTTATGCAAGCGGATATAACACCCTACAGCCTGCATTATGTTCCATTATTCACACCGATAATCTCGCGCAGCGTTTGCTTGCTCCGGCCTCTGTAGCCATCACTCGCAAGCAATAACCTGGCAGCATTATTCTCCCCCGAAAGGGCTGATAATGGCACGGTTTATCCGGTCGTATCGTTAAAAAAGCCAGCGACCCGCATTCGCCGATTCAATAAGCATACTCACTGTCAACGGTTCGGGCGCATGATGATCGGTTCTAAGATAGCGGGGCAATATCGCATTTGGCAGGAAGCGAATCCCCTCATTTGGGAAGTAACGATTAAAGACGAAGCCAGACATATCCACATCCAGACTTTCTGAATATTCCTTAAGGAAATCAGTCATATCTTCCGGCAGTACACTTAGTTTCCCTGTGCTTACAGAGGTATCGTCCGCCATTTCCCAGAAGTGTTTTTTAATGAGTTCCCTGACGAGTGCGGCTTTGTCTGTCATTACCTTTCTCCAGGCCCAACGATAAGCTGATAACGGTGGATAACGTTATGGGTGATCATAGCAAGGTCATAGGCCGTCAGTACGGCACCAACCCAAGGGAGCCATCTCCCGATGTATGCCCCTATACTGGTTGTGTATGCCCATTCGCCACGTAAGCGTTTTGCCCAGGTGATGGTTCTACGGCCCTGCTTAAAACGCTGTCGGATAAGCGTACGAAGCCCAAGAGAAAGCGGGCTTGTTCCCCTGGTTGCAGCACCTGCCCCCAGTTTCCCGCTAACAGGGATTACCGGCAAGCTGACCAACATGGAAGCAATTGCCAGCAAGTCAATCACATCATTAAACTGCTTTTTAAATTCATCCAGAAGAAGCCAGTAAAGTAGCTCCTCTTTATCGACGCTCATTCCATCAAAGAAGTATGTTCCGTTTAACTGTTCGGTCGTATCCATAACCTATCCCTGTTTAAGCTGACGAACTAAATCCTAATACTGGCCTTTGGTACCGTCCAGAACATGCGCCTTAACGTTATCCTAATTTTGGGTTCAGACGATGCCACGACAAAAAATGTTGGGAAAGGATGCACACCAGGTTCCCGGCACGAACAACTTTGCGCACCTTCCTGCTTCAATGGATACCAGAAATTGCCAGACGGCCTTATCATTCAATAGGGGGCGTTGGCACAACTATCGATGGCTTCGTCGGCAGTGCTTTTGCTGCAAGGGAAACAGGACGTTTATGGAAGTGATTATGCAACAGGTTAATTCAATATCTCTGGTTAAGGTTCGCGACGCTACCGATGTATCCCAGACTCAATCTGACGTTGTGCTCTATGGTAAAAGCACCGGCATTCTTGTACCGGGGAAGGTGCTTGAAGCAGCAGTCCAGGTTAATGAGCAGCGTTTTATCCTGTTTCTGACGGATGACATTATTTTCGAGGAATCCCTGACGATTGCCCTTATTGACGTTCATGACGGGCTTAAAGAAATTGTTCATTTAGGAAATGAGTACTCGACAGGAACGTTTGCGGATCTCCAGGTTACTGACAATAGCGTGGATTTCAGGTTTATTGGGGATTATATCTGGACACTGAAAGTATCCGATTCACCTCGTCTGCGGCTTCCTTTTGTTTCGGATCCCAAAGGTGTTAAACGGACGTCAGGTCTGAAAAAGTACATAACGATAACTGCCGCACCGGCGTCGGAAAACGTAAGCTGAAGTCATTATTTAACAGAATGAAAAGGCTTTCCGCTGAGCTGGATAAATGCTCCAGAGAAGTATGCAGACTCAGCGAATGATGAAGACCTGAAAGCCCAGAAAATTTCCCGGCGACACTGAAGCATCACCCCATTAAACATTCTTCCTCTCATGCTCAATAAGCCATTCTTTGCGTGAAATTCCCCCTCCGTAACCCGTCATCGCGCCATCTTTTCCAATTATCCTGTGACAGGGGATCACAATCGCAATCCGGTTTGCACCATTAGCAGCAGCGACGGCGCGCACGGCATTTGGCTTATTTAGCCGCAGTGAAATGGCCTGATAGTGTGAGGTCTGTCCATAGGGAACTGCACGCAGTTCTTGCCAGACGGATTGTTGAAAATCACTGCCCGGAGCATCTAAAGAAAGATCAAACTGTCGACGCGTTCCGGCAAAATACTCGCCAATCTCTTTTACTGCCTGCCGGGTATGGCTGTTTTCTCCGGTGACAATTCTGGCGTTAAATAACCGCTGAATATCGCGAAATTCTGTTTCTAACATCCGGCGATCGGTAAACTCCAGCAGGCAGACTCCCCGCTCTGTCGCACAGACAAACATCGGCCCAAGCGTGGTGGTAAACCGGTGAATCACAATCACCTGGGTTGTCTGAGTCGGCGCTGCACCAGTAAGCCGCTTGTAGGTATAACCAAACCCGCTCAGGGATTCATAGCCATTGTCCAGCGCAACGTCCGTCGCCGCGCGTCCGCTTTTCAGCTCCTGCAGGGCAATGTTGACCCGCTGCATTCGCTGGAAAGCCTGAAAAGTGATGCCGTGATGTTGCAGGAACCAGCGCCTTACCCGCTCCGGACTGATGCCATGCTGACGAAGCTCCGCGTCGGTTACGCGGGATTTAATATCGCGCCTGACAAGCGCAAGCGCCTGTTCAACAAATAATGGCGCGCTGTGCGCATTTTCAGCGGGTCGGCAGACCTTACAGGGACGAAAGCCGGCCGCAAGGGCAGATTTGGCATCTTTATAAAACTCGACATTTTCGCGTTTGGGTTTTCGTGCCCGACATACCGAAATGCAGAATACGCCCGTGGTTTTGACGCCAACAAAAAACACGCCAGTATATTCTGAAGCACGCTCAAGTAATGCCTGATACCAGATATCGCATAAATTCTTATCGGTTATTTTCATCACTAAAAAGTCCTTCAAACGTCTGACGAGATCGGATCGCATGCATGACGTCAGACAGCGTTGACTGCATGGCCGAATGAACAAAATTGCCCATTGAAATGCGGCTTACCCCGGCACGTTTCAGCCTGTCGAATGACGGAAGATCGGGCATGCACATCACATTCAGAGGCAGCCCCGTTGCCTCTGCAATGAGGCTGATGTCTTTCTCTGACGTCAGACAGGGAACAAAAAGGCCGTCAGCCCCTGCAGCTTTATAGCGCTGACCCCGTGATATTGTCTCCTGCAACGCATCTTTATGTCCGAGCAGGTAAGTATCAGTCCGGATGTTCAGAAACAGGCGACAATTTTCGCTTCTCAGCGCATCACATACTGTGTTCAGAATACGGGAAAAATCAGAGGCATCGTCAAGCTGACGCACCCCGTTTATGACTCTGCTGTCTTCAAGGTTAACGCCTGCTACGCCTGTCTGTGCAAGGCGCCTGAGGTTGGCTGCTATCTCTTCGGCTGAATCCCCATACCCTGCTTCCATATCAACGCTCAGGGGCAGTTTGCTGACAGCCCGGATACGGGTGACCATATAAAATAGCTCATCAAACGGCATTCCCTGCCCGTCTTCATATCCCAGTGTGGACGCGATTGCTGCGCTGGACGTTCCCAGTGCCTGATAACCGGCTTCTTGCGCCGCGACAGCACTGGCAGCATCCCAGATGTTAGCGATAATAAGGGGATCATGCGGGTTGTGGAGGTCTGCAAAGTTCATATTAATATCCTCTCGATAGATTGAAAATGAATCTAAGCATTCCGTCAGAGTGTCACAACCGAAATTCAGACGACCATTTTTTCGCAAACGTCGTCTGAACTCGGGGGCGAACCAGACTGATACCTTTCAGGGTCACGTGCTGGCTTTCAGCATGGCAAGCACCGCCCAGCGTGCCGCATCGTCTGCGATATTTTCCGGCAGCGCATCAGCCCTCAGATTGATATAAGCGTCAACAGCCTTTCTGATGGCCATGCTGACGGAGTTACGATCGTGCATTGCCAGCGTGGAAGTCAGCAGGCCATCAGGATCAATGCCATGGAATTCAATACGGCGAACCCCACGTTGCGGTAGATTTGCACGACGGAACAGCATAGGTCCCAGCACCTGCTCCCGGAAGAATGACAGCATGCCAATCGCTTCGAAGAGTTCACCCCTTCCCAGTTTCACCACCGCATAATGAAGCCAAATCCAGGCTCGGGACTCAAACCACTCCGGCGTCATGTCAGGCCATTGAGCTTTAAATTTAGCCAGTTGTCGCTCCAGAGCCAGGTTATCACGGGTAAACAACACGGCTGGCTCCTCAACGCGTTGAGTGAGCATTTCCAGGGTGACAAATTTCAGATCGACATGAAGGAGCTCGGGGCCATACAGGCAGATAAGCAGACGAGGCTCTCCGACATGTTCCCCGGTGAAAGCATGGAGCAGATGGCCCAGTGTTCCGGCGAGCGCAATGCGCTGCGCCATGATGTCATCATAGTAGAGAGGGTCTACCACAACGATAAAATCGAGATCGGAGTATTTATCGAACCCACCATGAACAAGCGAGCCGCCAGCAAGAAGGGAGTGGATCCGCGAATCAGCCTGAAATGTAAGCCTGAGTTGCTCTGCAAAACTTCTGTGTAACTCGGGTAATGTACTAAGCATACTTTTTCCTGTTCACAAAAAAGACAAAGCATTACAGAATATCGAGTGATTTATATTCAGGCCAGATATTTTTGAAGGAACAGTCATTTTTCATTAAACGAACAGAGGGCTAATTCGCTCTTATTAAACGCCAGGCTTTATACGTTAATTTGAGGGGAGTCATCCAACAGAAGATTCCAAAGATAAAGAGTACAGCAACGCCTGATGAAATGATATTTTCGCGGGAAGCGAAGCACACCGCCAGGATGAACAGAACAGTGAGTACGATTGAAAGAATGAAAGTACCTTTAAAACGGTTTGATAGTGCCGGAAGCAAAATATCCAATGTGGTACTTTGTGTATGCACATAGCGTTTTAGCTTTTGCAGCTCTTCTTCGGTGAAACCCGATCTAAGCAACGTTTCTTCCGTTATCGCCATACCATTCCTCCTCCCTCTAATCAAAGCCAGTATACCGTTACCTTTGCAAAATAAAACCGACCAATTGACCAGTACTTTATATTGCTCCCCCCATCCCTTTGACCAACATCAACGACACCTCCCCTTCCCCTGTGGAGAATAAAAAATTCACACCACCCAGAGCTACGGATTAGCCGCCCCAACCCGGAAGGAACCTCACTATGTACAGACCCATCGTCGTCATTCTCTTCATTCTCCTGACCCTTGCCGCCCTCATTGAAACAGGCGTTTTATCCTTTGGATAATCCTCAAGAGAAATACCGTTCATCACGGCACATTGATCTCATTACAGTTTTTTCCTAAAGCCATCCCGTTTCGTCTGTGCCATGCTGAATCAGGCTCATAACCGATAACGTTAAATGAGGATATTATGAAAAAAACAATTATCGCATTATCTGCCGTTCTGCTGGCTTCTCCAGTATTTGCTGCGACCACACATGCAACTGACGATACCGTCGCGGCGGCGAACGCAAACGCCAACGAGGCGAAGCAAAAACTGCACGAAGAGCAGAACAAAGGTGAAGAGCTGAAGCTGAAGCAGAAACACGCTGCGGAAGGTAAAAGCGAAAGCTTTGGCAGCAAGGTCAGCGAAGATTCCCAGAAAGCCTGGCATAAAACCAAAGAAGGCACCGAGAAAGGGTGGGATGCCACCAAAGAAGGCGCTGAGAAAGGCTGGAACAAAACCAAAGAAGGTGCCAGCGAGCTGGAAAAGAAAGTCACTGAGTAACCCCTCCGAAAGGCCGCCCACGCGGCCTTTTTTATTCCCTGCCGTTCTGCTTCCTGGAGGCTAAACTTGTCTCAGGAGGGCACCATCATGAGCCACAAAGAGACTGCACCCGATACTCAGGGCGTGACCGTTGAACTACTTTCCATCGTCGATCTGGGCCCGGAGATCGCAGGCATGGACGGACGTCAGCTTCGCATGCGAAAAGTGACACTCGCCCCCGGCGCGGTCTTTGGTCCGGTCCACGATCATATCGATCGCCCCGGTACCGTTTTTATCCTCGAGGGGACCATCACCGATCATCGTAACGGTATCGCCACTGACTACGGTCCCGGCGTCGGCTGGCCGGAAGACCATAACACTGTCCACTGGCTGGAGAACCGGGGGACAGTCACCGCCGTCGAGATCTCGGTGGATATAGTGAAAACCACCTGACGCAAAAAAAGTCGAATAGATCCCGGGGGTGGCGCGTTTACTCCCAACCCCCCTGACTGAGATCCTGAGATGCTACGACGCCTGGTGATATTGCTGATTCTGGTTTGTCCGTGGGCGTTAGCTGCCCCGACAAGCTACCTTATCGACACCGAAAATACCGCCATTCGGCTTTCGTGGCATGCCTTTGGCGGTATTCTTTCCTGGGCGACATTCAGCGGCGTGACGGGTGCCGTAACGCTCAATCCGGATAACGATCTCGACGACCATATCCACGTCACCATACCCGTGGCAACCCTGGTGGCCTCAAACAAGCTGCTCACCTGGCAACTGAAAAGCGATATGTTTTTTGATGCTGAGCACTACCCGACTATCGAGTTCATCAGCTCCCGGGTGGTCGCCCAGGGCGCCGGGCGGTTCAGGGTGTTCGGCACGCTGACCGTACGTAACCTCGCCCGCCCGGTGATCCTGGAGGCGGTGGTGAAAGACCCGCATGCGCAGGCCCTCACGCTGGATGCCACCACCGCGATATCTCGCGCGGCCTATGGGATGGATAAATTTGCGCTGGTCGTTGACGATCGGATTGCCATCGCCATTGCGATACAGACGAACACGGTGCCGTCATCCTGAGATCGCGCGCTGCAGCTGTTCCGCGTTTTCCCGCAGGTGAGACGACGGGTTGCGGCCAATCAGGACAAACTGGTAGCCCGCATCCTGCCACCACGCCAGGTTCATACTGTGCCGCTGCTCCTGACGCAGAGAGGCCGTTGTCTTCTCATCGACAGGAGAGATACAGAGCGCCATCGGGCCGTAGTCGGCGTTGATCCACGCAACCTGCGCGATCGAGGTGGTTTCATAGCGCAGCATCCGCACCATTTTCAGCTCTGCTCCCTGCAGGGTAAGCTGCGCCATCTGCAGTTTTATCCCGATATCCTGCGCGGCCCGTTCCAGCCCGCGCTGCAGGACCAGCGCTGCGCTGTCCATATCCAGCAGGGTCTCCACGCTGTACAGGGACATATATTGTGCTTCGAGGTCGCGGATATGGGCGTTCTCATCGTCAGGGCCGGAAGCAGGACGCAGCAGATACCCCAGCCCGGAACCCACCAGCAAAAAACTGACCGAGGCGGCAATCAGCGCCCGCCTGCTGACGCCGGGCGGCGTGGAGGCCTGCGGGTCGGGAAGTGCCGCCAGACGCGCCTCCATCTCTGCCAAAGGCGCGTCGTCCAGCAGAGAGGCAAACGCCCCGGCGTAATCCTCGCTGCTTTTCATCAGCTCGGCGGTCCGCCCGGAGAGGCGTTCGTCACGCTTCAACTGTTCTTCAAACTGCTGCGCGTCGGCGCGACACATCTCGCCATCTATCCATGCCACGATAGCTTCGTCGTTATAGGGCGGTGTAAAACGGTGCGAGTTCAAGAGCGTTTCTCCTTTACCGGAGACAATACATCGGCGGACCTGGCAAGCGTTGCCCGTGCCGTGGCCAGCCGGCTCATCACGGTACCGACTGGCACCGCCAGGGTGTCCGCCGCCTCCTGGTAGGTAAAGCCTTCGACATAAACCAAAAATACCGTGTTGCGCTGGGCTTCAGGCAGCGCGTTAACGCGCTGCATCACCTTCAGGTAATGCAGGTGCGTCTCAGCCTGCTCACGGGTGTCCGGTGCCAGAAGCTCGTCGCTGGCGACAAACCCCTGCCCCTGACGAACGTGCCGTGCCCTAAGCTCAGAGATCCAGATGGAGTGCAGGATCGCGAACAGCCACCTGTCGATGCGTGTACCCGGCGTATACTGGCTGCTTCTTTCAAGCGCGCGCACGCAGGTGGACTGAACCAGCTCTTCGGCGATATCCCGGTTTCGCGACAACACCAGGCCATAGCGCCAGAGGCGCGGCAGGTGTGCGGCAAGCTGTTGACGAACCTCACGGCTAGCGATGGGTTTTCCCTCCACGAGAAAATCAGGATTCCGGATGTCCGTTGATGGCGGCCTGCAGGTCACGGTACTCCTCGCAGGAGTGGCCACAAATACCGGCAATCACCTTCAGTTGTTCTTTCGCGAGGTCAGGCCGTCCTTTCACCATCCACGCTTCACCGAGGTATTCCCGGGCTTTGGCATAATCCGGGGCGATAGCCAGCGCACGCTGGTAGTAACCAATCCCTTCATCCGTGCGGCCAAGCTTACGGGTGGCATACCCGCGATAGTTCCACGCTTCTGCCGTGTTACCGTTTTTCAGGGAATCCAGCAGGTTCAGCGCCGCCTGGTACTCTCCTTTTTTCGCGAGATGGTACGCATAGTTGGTTTTGTCCTGGTCGCTGAGGCTGCTGCTCTTGTCCGGCACACATTTCTGGGTTGCGCTGTCATACACCTGTCCGGACGGACAGTCGGGCGTTTTGCTCTCGGTACTATTATCGCCCATGGCCAGCGCCAGCGGAGACAGCAGGGAAAAAATCAGCAGCGGGACAAGACGAAACGAGGTGGTGTTCATAGTAAGCTCCTGAGTCAGAAGAGAGTGACATCAGTAAACGCCCGACTGATGATTTTTATTCATTTTCCGGTTCATTTTTTTACTGTCTTAACATCAGGCTGACGTTATCGCCGCAGTGAAAATGAATCAGGTTATATTCATTTTTGTCTTCTTAATGTTATTCGTTTCGCGTGATAGCAGAAATTCAAGCGGGCATGAAAATATATTTCATTTTTCAAGTAACATAATATATCTTACATCAAAAATGTTACCCTAACTTAAATGCACATTAAGCATGATTAAATAGTACCGTTTTTAATTATTTTTAACCTCCCTCCCTACCAATTATCACACTACATCAAAAAAGGATTTAACAGCGTCTGACATTCAAACAAAGATTTTTAAAAACAATAAGATAGATACGTTATTTTATAAACACCATGAATGCATTAATACATCTTTGATTTTTACCTCGTTATTTCCCAACGCTTAAGTTGCAGATTCAGAGTTTTCTGGCTATATCATTTTTATATCCTCAAAAACCAATTCCTCTATTAATTACAGGGTTTTATACGACGCAAAACACGAATTAAAACTGATCGCTTTCATATGTCATTAGATTCGCTCTGATGTTGCCACTCTGAATCCTGGCGGGCATCGTGCGCCCTAAAAATAACGGTGAGTGCTGCTTTATAACAGCCACTCCGCCGGGAGCGCGCTTTACCCTTCACGCAGATGGCTCATCTCGCTCGCCGTTCACGACAACGCTGCTGGAGTCAAAAATAAATGAGCCAAATCTCTGTTATATCGAAACTTACCGGTGTGGAAACCACCACGGAAGGCACTCAGGTAACCCTGAACCATTCCTCTATCGTTGAGCTTAAGGTTGAGCGAGCTAATGTGGCCGATTTCGCCCGCAGCGGTAACGATCTGGTGATCACGCTCCACTCCGGCGAGGTGATTACCCTTAAAAATTTCTACGTCACCGATGCGCAGGGGGCGAGCCAGCTGGTTCTGCAGGACAGTGAAGGGGTGCTGTGGTGGGTCCAGGATCCCGCCGGTGCGGCCACCTATGAATCCATTGCCTCTACTGACGTCCTGCTTGCGGCGTCAGGCAGTGATGCCGGTGGTGCCGCCATCTGGCCGTGGGTACTGGGTGGCATTGTCGCCGCGGGCGGCATCGCGGCGGCGGCAAGCACCGGAGGCGGTGGTGGTGGAGGTGACGATGACAACAACTCGAACCCCGGCACGCCGACAAACCCTTCCGATCCGGATACCACGCCGCCGAATGCCCCAACCGGCCTTCAGTTCTCTGCGGACGGTAAAACCGTCACCGGTAGCGCCGAACCTGGCAGCACCATCACGCTGAAAGACGCCAACGGCAACGTGATCGGCACCGGCAAAACCGGCAGCGATGGTAAATTCACCGTCGACCTGGGAACACCACTGACCAACGGCGAACAGATCACCGCCACCGCAACGGATCCGTCGGGAAATACCAGCCCGGGCACGACGGTGACCGCCCCGGACACCACCGCGCCGGATGCCCCGGATATCCTGATCGTGAACGACGATGCGGGCGCCACGGCTGGCCCGCTGGAAAACGGCCAGCGTACTGATGATGCCCGCCCGACCTTCAGCGGCATCGGCGAGCCCGGCAGCACCATCACCCTTTACGATAACGGCAAGCAGATTGGCACCACCAAAGTAGATGCCAAAGGGAGCTGGAGCTTTACCCCCACCAGCGATCTCGCCAACGGCAGCCACACCATCACCACCACCGCCACCGACGCGGCAGGCAATACCAGCCCGGCATCCGGTGCCGTGAACTTTATCGTGGATACGGTCGCGCCAGGCGCGCCTGTTATCACCAGCGCAACGGACGATGTCGATCCGGTGACCGGATCAATCAGTAACGGCGGCAGCACCAACGATCGGCGACCACAACTCAGCGGCACCGCAGAGGCGGGCTCCACGGTGACCATCTATGATGGCTCTGTCGCCATTGGCACGGCGGTAACCGGCAGCAACGGCGTCTGGACCTTCACTCCGCCGGTGGATCTCAGCGAAAGCACGCATCAGCTTACCGTCCGGGCAACGGACGCCGCCGGTAACACCGGTCCGGCGTCCCCGGTCTACACCATTACTGTCGATCTCACCGCGCCAGGCACCCCGACTGCGATTGTGCTGAACGATGATACGGGTCTCATTAAAGGGGCGATTACCTCGGGCCTGTTTACCGATGCCTCTCAACCGATTCTGGCAGGGCGAGGCGAGCCCGGCGGGATCATCTCCCTCTACGATAATGGCGAACTGGTGGGCACAATTAAGGTCCAGCCTGACGGCACCTGGAGCATCAAGCCAGACAGCCCGCTTGCAGAGGGGGCCCACTCGATCACCGTACAGGTCACCGACGCGGCCGGTAACACCAGCGCGATGTCGCAGCCAATCAACTTCATTGTGGATACCACTCCGCCAGCCATGCCTGTCATTGCCCTTAACCCTGAGGGCACGCAGATCACCGGCACCGCCGAGCCTAACAGCACCATTGTGATCACCAACAGCGACGGCGTTGAGATCGGCCGCACGACGACAGACGGTAACGGTAATTTCGTTGCCACGCTGACGCCTGCGCAAACCAACGGCCAGGAGATCTCTGTCGTGGCCTCCGACGCCGCAGGTAACCAGAGCCCGGCCGCCACCGTCACCGCCACAGACACCACGCCGCCTCAGGCACCTGGCAACCTGCAGGTCTCGGAGGACGGGCAAAGCGTCAGCGGCACGGCGGAAGCTGGCAGCACCGTCACCATTAAAGGGCCGGACGGCACGGTTATCGGCACAACCACCGCGAATGATGATGGCACCTTCAGCACGCCAATCAGCCCGGCCCAGACTAACGGTGAGGTGCTGACCGTCATCGCGACCGACGGCGCCGGCAATGCCAGCCTGCCGAACACGGCCACGGCACCCGATAACACCGCTCCTCTGGCACCAGACAACGTGGTGGTCTCCAGCGATGGCACCACCGTTACCGGGACTGCCGAAGCGGGCAGCACCGTGACCATTCGCCAGGGGGATGTCATCGTCGGTCAGGCCGTTACCGACGACCAGGGCAACTTTAGCGTGACGCTGAATCCGCCAAAAGCCAACGGTGAAGCCCTGACCGCAGATGCAACCGACCCTGCCGGTAATACCGGGCCAACCACGCCGGCTCTCGCGCCGGACATTACCCCGGCGCAAACCCCGGTGATTGTCTCAGTTGTCGATGACGTCCCGGGCACCACGGGCACCATCGCTCAGGGCGGGCTGACCAACGATGCAACGCCAACCATCAGCGGCACCGGCGAAGCGGGCACGCGGCTCTATATCTACAGCGGCAGCGATCAAATCGGCACGCTGATTATCCCCTCTTCCGGCCAGTGGAGCTTTACCCCGACCGTGCATCTGCATGAAGGCGGCCACGTGCTGAGCGCGACGGCCATCGACGCGGCAGGCAACGCCAGTGGAACCTCTAACACCTGGAGTATTACGGTCGACAGCGTCGCCCCTGGCACGCCGGTCATTACGCAGGTGGTGGACAATGTTGAAGGCCGCACCGGTGCGCTTGACGTGGGTGAAACCACCAACGACCCGACCCCGACGCTCAACGGCACCGCCGAACCAGGCGCGACGGTCACCATTCGTCTGGACGGTAACAGCATTGGCACGGCGGTCGCCGCAAGCAACGGCGCATGGAGCTTTACCCCCGCCACTCCGATTAACAATGGCTCACATACCTTAACCGTCGTCGCGACCGATGCGGCAGGTAACAGCAGTTCACCTTCCGGCGGCTTTACCTTTACAGTCGATATCACGCCGCCGCCTGCGGCGACCATCGCCACCGTGACCGATAGCGTGGGCGACGTGCAGGGCCCGCTCAGCAGTGGCGATACCACGGATGACACCCTGCCGCAGCTGCAGGGCAGCGCGCCAGCGGGTACCATCATCACCGTCTATGACGGCGATACCCTGATCGGTACCGCTGACCTCGACGGCAACGGCGGCTGGAGCTTTACACCAACGACTCCGCTCACCGATGGCCCGCATTCGATCACCGTCCATGCCACGGATGCCGCCGGGAACACCACCGTCTCCGATCCGTTCGACCTGGTGGTAGACACCGTCGCCCCTGCCACGCCGGACACCCCGGCCGTCACCGTTAATCCGGATGACACAACGCCAACGCCGCTGAACCCGGGAGAAGTGACCCGCGATACCACCCCAACGCTGAGCGGCACCGGAGAGGCGGGTGATACCGTCGCTATCTATATCGGCGGCGTCAAAGTTGATGAGGTCCCGGTAGGCAGCGACGGCAACTGGAGCTGGACGCCAACGACCCCGCTGGATAACGGCACCTATGACATCACCCTCACCGTCACCAACAAGGATGGCGCGGGCAATGAAAGCGCCCCGTCCCAGCCAGTGACCATCACCATTGATACCGACGCACCGGCCACGCCTGATGCCCCTACCGTGACCGACAGCGTGAGCCAGATAACCGGCCCGGTTGCCGATGGCGAAACCACGAACGATCCGCGTCCGGTACTCAGCGGCACCGGTACGGCAAACGACGTGATTATTATTTATGACAGCATTAATAATCAGCCTGCCACCGAAGTGGGTCGCGTCACCGTAGACAGCAATGGCAACTGGAGCTGGCGTCCTGAGAGCGATATTGACGAGGGAAGCCACCAGTTTACCGCCACGGCGACAGATGAGGCGGGCAACGTTTCGGCCACCTCACCCGGCATTACGATTACCGTTGATACCGTGGCACCGGACGTTCCGGTCATTGGTGCCGTCGGCGGCGGAGCAAATGGCAGTACGATCACGGATGCCACGCCTACCGTTGGCGGAACCGGCGTCAACGGCGAGACGGTGATCGTCTATAACAACGGCGCCGAGGTGGGACGTGTCGACGTAACCAATGGCGAATGGTCCTTCACCCTGCCAGCCCAAACCGACGGTCCGCTGAACATCACCGTGGCGGGCGTTGACGCGGCGGGTAACGTCAGCGCCACCAGCCCGGTCTTTACCGTCACGCTGGATACCGTTGCGCCTGAAATACCGCAGATTAACGCGATCTCAGACAGCCAGTTCGCAAACGACACGCTTTACACCCGCGACAGCACGCCAACCCTCACCGGTACAGGCGAACCGAACAGTACGGTGATCGTCTCCGTGGACGGCGTACCATCACCTGTAACGGTGACGGTACAGCCGGATGGCAGCTGGAGCTGGACCGCGGGCAGCCCGCTGTCGGATACCCCCCACACCTTTACCGTCTCGGCGGTTGACCCGGCGGGTAACGCCTCCGGCAGTTCTGCACCGCTTAGCGTAACGGTGGATACCGTCGCGCCGGCAGACCCGATCAATATCAACGTGGCCGCGCAGGGCACGCCACTGACGGGTACGGCGGAAGAAGGTGCCACCATCACCGTAAAAGACGGCAATGTGGTGATTGGTACCGGTGTCGCCGCCGCTGACGGCAGCTTCTCCATCGCACTCAGCCCGGCCCAGCAGGATGGTAAAACGCTGACCGTGATCGCCACCGATGAGGCAGGCAATGGCAGCCCCGGCGCGAGCTATACCGTTACCGGTACGTTGCCAGGTCTGCCGGATGTACCGATCATCACCGACATCACTGACAATATCGGGGACGTAACGGGCAACGTACTGGGTAAAACCTCGGACGATACCGCCCCGGCCATCAGCGGAACGGCCCCTGCCGGCAGTCTCGTCACGCTCTACCTGGACGGCAGTTTGATCCCGCTGACCACAATTTTGGTGGGGTCAGGCGGCACATGGAGCTATCAGCTACTCGCACCGCTGAGCGCAGGCGATCACTTCTTTGAAGCGACTACCACGGCCAACTTAATCACCAGCGGCCGTTCCCCGGCCGCCACGGTGACCATCGACCTCACCGCCCCAGACACCCCAACCATAGGCGCAGTGATTGATGATGTCGCGCCGGGCACCGGCCCATTGACCAACGGCCAGGCCACCAACGACAACCAGCCGACCCTTACCGGCACCGGCGCGGTGGGCGATACCATCTCCGTCTACAGCAACGGCGTGCTGCTGGGGACCACACAGGTTGGCAGCACGGGCACCTGGAGTTACACGACGCCTGTGCTGGCAGAGGGTAATAACGTCCTGACCATCCGCGAGACCGATCCGGCCGGCAACCAGAGCGGAGATTCGACGGGCTTTACCATCGTGGTTGATACCCTCTCCACCACACCGGTGATCACCAACGTCACCGATAATGTTGGCAACGCCCCCACCACCGTGGTCAGCGGCGATCCGACTAACGACGCGACGCCAACGATTACCGGTACGGCAGATGCGAACAGCGTCGTGACGATCTTCGATGGCGGCACGCAGATTGCCGTGGTCACCGCGGATGGCACCGGCGCATGGTCGTTTACCCCTGAAACCGCCCTCGGTGAAGGGCTGCACAGCTTTACCGCTATCGCCACCGATCCGCAGGGTAACGTCAGCCAGGTCTCCAACACCTGGGGCGTGGTGGTCGACCTGACGGCGCCCGGGGTTCCTGTGCTGGATACCGTCAGCGACAACGCGGCGGGCGGGATTGTCGGGAATCTCACGACTGGCCAGGTCACCAATGACGCGACGCCAACCCTCACCGGGAGAGGTACCGCGGGCAGCACCATCCACATTCTGAACAACGGCGTGGAAATTGGCACCGCCCCGGTAGACAGCAACGGCAACTGGAGCTTTACCCCTAACCCGGCGCTGGGGGATGGCAGCTATAACATCCGTATCAACGCCAGCGATGCCGCCGGTAACGTCTCCGCCAACTCGCCGGTCTTCGTCTTCACGGTCGATACCACGGGCCCTTCCGCGCCGGGGATCACCAGCGTGATTGACGATGTCGGCCCGGTGACCGGTACGCTTACGTCAGGTAACAGCACCAACGATGCGCGTCCAACTTTCAACGGCACGGGCGAAGTCGGTTCCACGGTGCATATCATTGTGGACGGAAGCGAAATTGGCACCGCGGTGGTCAACGCTCAGGGGAACTGGACCTTTACTCCGGGCACCGCGCTCGGCGAGGGGGCACACGCCATCACCTTCAACGCCACCGACGCCGCAGGCAACACGGGCGCCACCACGGCACCGTTTAACCTGACGGTGGACACTGTCGCCCCGTCAGCACCGGTGATCTCCACCGCGGCTGACAATGCCGGCAGCGTGCAGGCCCCGCTCACCTCCGGCCAGAGCACCGATGACACCACGCCAACGCTGACGGGCACGGCGGCGGCCAATGCCACCATTACGATTTACGAGAATGGTCAGCCGGTCGGCACCGCCACGGCGAACGGCAGCGGCGCATGGAGCTTTACGCCGTCCACACCGCTGGCGAATGGCAGCCACACCTGGACCGCCACGGCCACCGATGCGGCGGGCAACGTCAGCCCGGCCTCCTCTGGCTTCACCCTGGTGGTGGATACTACCCCGCCAAACGCGCCGGTTATCAGCCAGGCGATTGACGATGTGGGCAGTATCACCGGCGCACTCAGCTCCGGGCAGACCACCGACGACACCGTGCCGCGCCTTGTCGGAACCAGCGAGCCGTTTGCCACCGTCAATATCTATGAAGGTGCAACACTTGTGGGAACCGGCACCGCGGATGCCAGCGGAAGCTGGAGTATTCTGCTTAACACCACCCTGGCGACGGGCGCGCACAGCTTCACGGCCCGCGCGACGGATGCGGCAGGCAACACCAGCGTTCCGTCAGCGACCTTCAGCCTGACTATCGACACCACGCCGCCTGCGCAGCCTTCGCTGAGCAGCATTGTGGATGACGTCGGTAATGCCGCCACGCCGATTGCCAACGGCGGATTAACCAACGACGCGCAGCCGACCCTGACCGGTACGGCGGAAGCGGGCGCGACGGTGAAAATCTTTGATAACGGCGTGCAGATTGGCAGCGTGACCGCCACCGGCGGGGCGTGGAGCTTTACGCCAACCACACCGCTCGCGAACGGCCAGCACAGCCTGACCTTCACCGCCACGGATGCGGCCGGCAACGCCAGCACCCCCACTACCGGGTATGTGATCAACGTCGATGCCACCGCGCCAGCGGCGCCGGTCATCAGCTCGGTCGTGGATGATGTGGGCAGCATCACCGGGCCGATAACCGGCGGCAACCCAACCAACGACGCGCGTCCAACGCTGAACGGTACCGCGGAAGCCAATGCCACCGTGCGCATCTACGACGGTGCTACCCTGGTTGGCACGGTCACCGCTGATGCCAACGGCAACTGGACGCTGCCGCAAACCACCACCACGCTGGCGGAAGGCTCGCATACCTTTACCGCCACCGCCACGGATGCGGCGGGCAACACCAGCGTGGCATCGGCCCCTACCACTATAACGGTGGATCTGACCGCGCCTGGCGCACCGGGCAGCCTTGCGGTCATCACCAACGGGACGCACGTGACCGGTACCGCCGAAGCGGGCAGTACCGTCACCATCACCAGCAGCACCGGGACGGTGCTCGGTACCGCAACGGCGGACGGCAGCGGCAACTTTAACGCGACCATCTCCCCGGCACAGACCGACGGTGAATCCCTGCTGGTCTACGCCACCGACAAGGCGGGTAACGCCAGCCTCAGCGCCTCGGTGACCGCGCCTGTTACGCCGATCCCGAACGCACCGGTTATCGCCAGCATCAACGATAACGTGGGCACCGTGACCGGCAATCTGACCAACGGAAAAACCACTGATGACACCACGCCAACCCTGAGCGGGACGGCCCTGGCGGGCTCCACCGTCACGCTGTATAACAACGGCGTGTCAATGGGCACCGTGGTGGCCGACGGTTCGGGCAACTGGAGCTTCACCACTCCGGCGTTAGGTGAAGGCGCTCACGCCTTTACCGCCACCGCGAGTAACAGCGCCGGTACCAGCCCGGTCTCCGGCGCGACCACCGTGATCGTCGATCTCACCGCCCCAACGGCGCCGACGGGCACCTTCAACGCCGACGGCAGCGTGTTGACCGGCAACGCGGAGGCCGGCAGCACCGTCTCTATCCGTCTTGCTGACGGCACCACGGTGACCACCACCGCGGGAAGCAACGGGACCTACAGCTACACCTTCCTCAACAAGCAGACGGAAGGCCAGACGCTGCAGATCACCGCCACCGATGCCGCGGGGAATACCTCGCAGCCGGGTTCAGCCCTCGCGCCGGTGGTGCCGCTCTCCGCCAGCAATAACGTCGAAGAGCTGGATCTCAGCACCACCGCCACCGTCACTAACAGCCAGTACAGCGATTACGGCTTCCTGCTGGTGGGTGCGGTGGGCAATGTCCTGACGCTGCTGGGGAATGACACCGCTCAGGTGGACTTCACGGTAGGCAGCGGCGGCAGTGCCGACATCGTGGTGAATGCCAACGCTACCGGCGCCGTGCTCTCCCTGCTCAACACCCTTGAGCTGGTGGTGCAGCGTTTCGATACCGTCAATGGCACCTGGACCACGGTGGTCGATACCGGCCAGCCGCAGTTCGCCGACCTGCTGACCCTGGGGGCCACCGGCGTATCGCTGAACCTCACCGGGCTGGCGAACGGTGACTATCGCGTGCTGAGCTATAACACCAACCTGCTGGCCACCGGCTCGTACACCAGCCTCGACGTGGCGGTGAAAGAGACCAGCGCGGGCACCGTCACCGGCGACACCAGCCTGAACGGCAACGTGATCCTCGATACCGACCCCACCGCGGGGAGCGACAATGCCCCGGCAGGCACGACGGTCTCCGCCGTCACCAACGCGCTGGGGGTCACCACCAGTGTGAACGCTGACGGCACGGTCGTACAGGGGCAGTACGGTACGCTGACCATTAACCGCGACGGCAGCTACACCTACAACCTCACCGACACCAGCGCCGCGGTGATAGGCCGCACGGAGAGCTTCACCTACACCATTACCCATAACGGCATCAGCGCGTCGGCAAACCTCGTGCTGTCGCTCGGCGCGGGCAGCGTAACGAACGGCATTGTCGCCGTTGACGATACGGCTTCCCTGACCTTCGACACCAGCGTACACGCCATCGACAACGGTACCTCGTCGCAAAGCGGCTTTACCCTGGTGGGGATCAATCTCGGCAACACGCTCGGGCTGAACCTGCTGGACGACATGACCAACCCGATCATCTACAACGTGGAGGAAGGCACCACCCGCACCATGACCATCCAGGCCTCCGTCGGCGGCGTGGCGCTGGCGTCGGTATTCGATCTGTACGTCTATAAGTTCAACAACGCCACCCAGACCTTCGAGCAGGTTCGCGTTGAGTCGGGCTGGCTGCGCGCCCCGCTGCTGGGCGGCACGTCACCTCAGCTGACGCTGAACCTGCCTGCCGGGGAGTATCTGTTCCTGCTCAATACCGCGGCGGGGATCACCGCGCTGACGGGCTATACGCTGAGCGTTCTGCAGGATCATGTCTACAGCGTGGCGAGTATCAGCGAGACAACCACGGGCGACGTGCTGACCAATGACCCGGTTCCGGCAGGAACGGTGGTCTCGGAAGTGAACGGCGTGGCGGTCAACAGCAGTGGCACCACCACCATTCAGGGGGAATACGGCACGCTGACCATCGATTCGTCCGGCCAGTACACCTATACCCTGAAGAGCGGCATGGGCGCGGACCATATCAGCACCCCGGATACGTTTGTTTACACCATCACCGCGCCAGACGGGTCGAAAGATACGGCGACGCTTAACATCACCCCAACCGCGCGGGCGATGGATGCGGTTAACGACGTCAGCGCCGCGATGGACGTGACCTCGGTACACCACACGTCGACCTACTCCGATACCACCGTGGGCAGCGCCCAGTGGACGACGGCGCTGTTCTCGTCCACCCAGGGCAGCGGAAGCGGCACCTTTGTGGTGGATCCAAACACCGCGCTGCATAACGCGTCGCTGCACTTTAGCGTCTCCTCGCTGCTGGCGCTGGGCGGTCTGACGGTGAACTGGGCGATCAGCGACGCCAACGGGGTGATCCGTAACGGCTCCTTCAGCGGCGGTTCGCTGCTCGGCGGCAGTATCGACGTTCCGCTGACCGGGCTGGACCTGAGCGCCGGGACCTATACGCTGAGTTATACCGGCAGCGTACCGGGGCTGAGCGTGGGCACCATCACCATTACCCCAAGCGTCAACGGCACCACCTACTCGCTCAGCCAGTTCGACGCGACCAGTGGCCACACGGTTGACGGCAACATCTTCGACGGCACGGATTCCGCCGGGGCGATGGATCAGCTGCACTCGGTGGACACCCGCGTAAGCATTACCGGATACAACGGCGTGACCACCACGCTGGATCCGTATACCGGCAGCACCACGGTGAACGTGGTGGGCCATTACGGCACGCTGGCGATTGGCGCGGACGGCCACTACACCTACACCCTCAATACCGGGGTGTCGCTCTCATCCATCACCTCGAAGGAGACCTTCAACTACACCCTGACCGATGCCAACGGGAAAACGGACAGCGCCACGCTGACCATCAATATGGCGCCGCAGTTCATCAGCTCTGAACATAACGACGTCATAACCGGTACGGCCTACGGCGATACGCTGATTTACCAGGTGCTGAACAGCACCGCAGGCAACGCCACGGCGGGGAACAGCACCGGCGATCACTGGACCAACTTCTCGCTGGCGCAGGGGGACAAAATCGACATCGGCGATCTGCTGGTGGGCTGGAACGGTAGCGCCTCAACGCTCGGTAATTATCTCCATGTTACTAATAGTAATGGCAATACCGTGATCTCCATCGACCGTGATGGGACAGGAACCACCTACGCTAATAGTGCACTCGTTACGCTTGATGGCGTTCAGACCACCTACGACGAGTTAGTCAACCAGCACCACATCGTTACCTGATAGCACCTGTAGTACCTGACCCGGGCGCACAGCGCCCGGGCATAAACAATAAAGCTGTACTTATTTTATTAGGGACATGACATGGGAATGAAGATGCCTTACTGGTGGCTTTCGTGCTGCCTGATCTCTGTACCCGCTCTCTGCGCGAACCCGGCGGCAACGATCAATACCGGACAACTTCGCGAAACGCAGGAACTCCCCTCACTGAATGGCCGCGTGGCGCCTGTCGCGGGCAATGCCGCCCCCGGCACGCTGCAGCTGAGCGACGCCGTTAACCGCGCCGTGACCTGGCACCCGTCGATTAGCGAAGCGGTGGGAAAACTCTACCAGCAGAGCGAAGAGGTGGACGTCGCGAAATCAAAATACTATCCACAGATTAATGCCGGTATGGACAACGGCTACAGCCATGACGGCGACGATAACGGCTTTACCCCGTCGCTGGTTCTTTCTCTCTCCCAGATGCTGTATGACTTCGGCAAAGTGGCAAGCCAGGTGCGTGCCGAAAGCGCCGGAGTGGCCCAGCAGCAGGCGAACGTGCTGGTGAGCATCGACACCATCGCCCATGATACCGCCATCGCCATGGTGCAGGTGCAAACCTGGCAACAGATGGTCGACACCGCCAAAGAGCAGCTCGACGCCCTCTCCTCGATTGGCAAGCTGACCCGCCAGCGTAACGACGAAGGGGCGACTTCGCTTTCAGACGTGGTACAGACCGATGCCCGTATCGAAGGGGCCCGCGCCCAGTTGATGCAGTACCAGGCCAGTCTGGACAGCGCCCGCGCCACGCTGATGAGTTTTCTCGGCTGGAATTCACTGAACGAGGTAGGAAACGATTTTCCGCAAAAGCTGGCCCGCAGCTGCGACGTCGCCGAGCCGGACGATCGTCTGGTGCCAGCGGTGTTAGCGGCATGGGCGCAGGCCAACGTCGCCCAGGCCAACCTTGACTATGCCGACGCGCAGATGACGCCCACCGTCTCACTGGAGCCGGAGGTGCGCCATTACCTCAACGACCGCTACGCGGGAAACGAAACGCGGGATCGCACCCAGTATTCCGCGTGGGTGAAAGTGCAGATGCCGCTCTATCAGGGCGGCGGCCTCACCGCCCGGCGTAACGCCGCCGGACACGCGGTGGAAGCGGCGCAGTCCACCATCCAGCGCACCCGGCTTGAGGTACGCCAGAAGCTGCTGGAGGCTCGCAGCCAGGTGATGAGCCTGCTCAGTACCCTGCAGATTCAGGGCCGCCAGGAGGCGCTCAGCGCCCGCACCCGCGAGCTGTACCAGCAGCAGTATCTTGATCTGGGCTCACGCCCGCTGCTCGACGTGCTCAACGCCGAGCAGGAGGTCTATCAGGCACGTTTCACCCAGCAGCAGACCCTCGGCCAGCTGCACCAGCTGCAGCTCAACTGCCTCTACAACACCGGGCAGTTGCGTCATGCGTTTGACCTTGATAACCGCACCATCCAGACCGTGGAGATCCAGCCATGAAGCAGCGTGAGATTCCGCAAGGTGAAAACATGACGGATGAGGCCCTGGTCCAGTGGGCGCAGGCTTTTGGCTTTGTCGCCACGCGCTACCGCGTTGCTTGCTCCCCAGGCGCCCTGCTGGCAGGCGCGCCGTGGCTAAAAGGCAAACCGATGGTACCCGCTCTGACTCAGCTTGCCCGTGAGGCGGGGCTGTCGTTTCAGTTGCTCACAGCCGATAAGGCGTCGCTCAACAGCTGGCGTCTGCCGGTAGTCGTGGCGCTGAACGACGGCAGGATCGGGGTGATCGAACACTTCGACGGCGACGATACGCTGGAGGTCAGCTTTTTCGACGACCAGACCTACACCAACCGGCTGTCGATGACGGGGATGTTGCCCGCCATCCGTCACGTTATCGCCCTGCGTCCACTGGCAGCGCTGAAGGACAGCCGGGTGGACGCCTATATCTCGAAATAC
>NZ_JAIWJZ010000129.1:0-27193 GCF_020216105.1 Enterobacter sp. K16B | reverse complement strand
ACCAATTGATTAAAAGTCAACTGCTCTACCAACTGAGCTAACGACCCACTTTTACGCTGTTTTCACGTTGTTTGATATCCCGTGGCAACGGCGGCATATATTACTGATTTAAGAATTCAGCGCAACAAAAATTTCGATGAAGATCACTTAACTGCTTAGTAATCATGCGGCACGACCAGAAATAACGCGATTTCTGGTCATGCGGTAATCATCCCATCGAATTCAGACGTTTTTGCGCCTGCTTAGCACCTTCGGTGCCCGGGAATTTTGCAACCACCTGCTGGTAAACCGCTTTGGCCTTCGCAGTGTCGCCTTTGTCCTGCATGATTACGCCCACTTTGTACATTGCATCAGGCGCTTTTGGCGATTTCGGATAGTTTTTCACCACTGAGGCAAAATAAAACGCCGCATCGTCCTTTTTACCCTTGTTGTAATTCAACTGACCAAGCCAGTAATTCGCATTCGGCTGATAAGTGGAATCAGGGTATTTCTTAACGAAGTTCTGAAACGCAACAAGCGCGTCATCCTGACGAGATTGATCCTGCACCAGGGCAATGGCCGCGTTGTAATCGGTATTCGCATCACCGCTCTGTACAGGCGCGCCTGTTGAAGCAGATGCATCCGCTGCTGGCGCAGAGGTTGCCGCCCCGCTCTGATCGCCCGCGGCTGGCTGTGCTTGTGCTGCACCACCGCTGCTCAGGCTATCTATTTGCAACAAGATTTGCTTCTGACGTTCCACAACCTGGTTAAGCTGATACTGGCTTTCCTGAATCTGTCCGCGGAGAGAGTCAATATCGTTTTGGTTATCGGAAAGTTGTTGCTGGAGTTGGGTTAAAAGCTGGCTGTGAGCGTTTGAAATACGCTCGAGTTGAGTGACCCGGTCTTCTACCGAGCCTGAGCCGACACTACTGATTGGTGCCTGAGCAAAAGCGGCCCAGGGGGCCGCTATTCCAACCAGTAACGACAGACTCAACAGTTGATGTCTGAAGTTACTGCTCATGCAATTCTCTTAGTAAACCAGTACGGCACGACGGTTTTTGGAGTAAGCCGCTTCGTCGTGACCCAGTACTGCAGGTTTTTCTTTACCGTAAGAAACGATGGAGATCTGGTCAGCAGAAACGCCTTTACCCTGCAGGTACATTTTAACAGCGTTAGCACGACGTTCACCCAGGGAGATGTTGTACTCTGGAGTACCACGTTCGTCCGCGTGACCTTCTACGGTGACTTTGTAAGATGGGTTGCTACGCAGGAAGTTAGCGTGAGCATCCAGCATCGCAGCGAAGTCAGAACGGATGTCGTATTTATCCAGATCGAAGTAAACGATGTTGTTCTGCTGCAGCTGCTGCATCTGAAGACGCGCTTGCTCTTCAGAAGACATGTTGCCATTGCCATTCGCGTCCATACCGGTGCCGGCACCCATCATGCCTTCGCCGCTCTGGTCATTGCTGGCGTTCTTGTTAGAAGAACACGCTGCGATTGCCATTACAGGCAGAGCGATCATCAGCCCCTTCAGCACTTTGTTCAGTTGCATTTCTATGATTCCTTTAGTAATCAATTAATTATTATTTACAGATACGGCGACCAGGCAGGTGATTTTACCTGTCCATCAGTTGCCGGAATACGCGCTTTGAAACGCCCATCTGTAGAAACCAGATTCAGCACAGATCCCATCCCCTGAGAAGAGCTGTAGATTACCATAGTGCCGTTAGGTGCCAGACTTGGCGTTTCATCCAGGAACGTTGACGACAGAACTTGCACGCCACCCGCTACCAGATCTTGTTTGGCAATGTGTTGCTGCCCACCGTTGGAGCTTACCATTACCATAAATTTACCGTCGCTGCTCACGTCTGAGTTCTGGTTCTGAGAACCTTCCCAGGTAATACGCTGCGGAGCACCGCCGTTGATGTTTACTTTGTAGATTTGTGGACGGCCAGCCTGGTCAGAGGTAAACGCCAGGTTTTGACTGTCCGGGAACCACGAAGGTTCAGTGTTGTTGCTGCGACCGTCGGTGACCTGACGGATCTGGCCAGAGCCAATGTCCATTACGTACAGGTTCAGGCTACCGGTTTTAGACAGCGCAAACGCCAGTTTAGACCCGTCCGGAGAGAACGACGGCGCACCGTTGTGGCGAGGGAACGACGCCACCTGACGAACAGCACCGTTAGCCAGCGTCTGGATAACCAGCGCAGAACGGCCGCTTTCGAAGGTGACATAGGCCAGTTTAGAGCCGTCCGGAGACCAGGCTGGAGACATCAGAGGCTGGGAAGAACGCTTCACAAGGAACTGGTTGTAACCATCGTAGTCAGATACGCGCAGCTCATACGGGAACTGACCACCGTTGGTCTGTACCACGTAAGCAATACGGGTACGAAACGCACCTTTAATGCCGGTCAGTTTTTCGAATACCGCATCGCTGGCTGCGTGTGCCGCATAGCGCAGGTACTGTTTAGTGACCTTGTAAGAGTTCTGTGCCAGAACGGTACCTGGCGCACCGCCGGTATCCACCAGCTGCCAGGCCACATTGTAAGAGCCGTCCGGGTTAGGGGTAACCTGACCCACAACCACGGCATCAATGCCCAGTGCAGACCACGCGGCAGGTTGAACTTCCTGCGCGCTACCCGGCTGCTGAGGCAGACGAGAACGATCTAACGGGTTGAATTTACCGCTGTTACGCAGGTCAGCCGCCACGATGCCACCGGCATCTTCAGGTGCAGCGCCAGCACCGGCCCACTGGAACGGAACAACACCGATTGGGCGTGCCGAGTCGTTCCAGTCTGTAATGTCAATGCTGACTGTTGCATGTACTGTTGCAGTCAACAGTACTAAAAAACCAAACGCTAATCGTAATGCCTGCTTCATCATATCTCCCTTATCCGAACAATTCGCCCTGGATAATTTAGCAGAAGGTTAACAAACTCATTTACACAAAACTATCAGAACTCGCCAACATAAACCGCTGCCATTCTGCTCATGGCTTAAAGTTCAGCGAGGCATCTTTGAATACCTCATACACAGCCTGGCTCGGTGGTTTAGGCAATTTTGCCTGGTTAACCGCAACAAGCGCAGCCTGGCACAATGCTTCATCTCCACCTTCTGACTCAACGCTCAGCACCATACCATCAGTAGCCAGTTTAATATGCAGTCTGCACGTTTTCCCGGTATACAATGATTTATCGTTAAGCCTGCTGGCTATAGCCGCAGCAATCTGGTTCTTATAGTCATTGATTTCAGCGCCAGAAGCACCGTTGTTCTTAGTGTTACCACTTCCCGCAGGAGCAGCATTACTTCCTTTCGCCCCACCGCCCGTTTTCGGCGCATTCTTACCGGAGCTCAAATCGCCCAGCAGATCGTCAACCCCTGCGGCAGCAGCGGCTTTTTCAGCGGCGGCAGCCTTTTTAGCAGCCGCTTTTTCAGCTGCTGCTTTCTTATCGGCAGCGGCCTTCTCAGCTGCAGCTTTTTTGTCGGCAGCAGCCTTCTCTGCGGCCGCTTTCTTCTCCGCAGCCGCTTTTTCAGCAGCGGCAGCTTTTTCTGCTGCTGCTTTCTCGGCTGCAGCCGCTTTCTTCGCGGCTTCGGCAGCAGCTTTCTTCTCTGCTTCCTGAGCGGCTTTTTTCGCGGCTTCTGCTTCTGCTTTCTTCTGGGCATCAGCAGCGGCTTTTTTCGCGGCTTCCGCTTCAGCTTTCTTCTGGGCATCAGCAGCGGCTTTCTTCGCGGCTTCCGCTTCGGCTTTCTTCTGGGCGTCAGCAGCAGCTTTCTTCGCCGCTTCTGCCGCTAATTTCGCCTGGGCATCAGCCTGTGCTTTTGCATCCGCTGCGGCTTTCGCTGCCGCCTCTTCCGCCTGCTTTTGCTGTTCCTGGGCTTTCTTCGCGGCCTCTTCAGCTTGCTTCTGCTGCTGTGCCTGCTCTTTCGCCGCTTCCTGGGCCTGCAAACGTTCTTTTTCAAGCTGCTTCAGACGCTCCTGCTCAGCGGCCTGCTTTTCACGCAGTTCTTCCGCTTGCTGTTGCGCCTGTTTTTCACGCTGCTCTTCAGCCCGTTTTGCGCTCGCCTGCTGCTGTTGCTGACGGTTATAGTTCTGCACGACCGCACCGGGATCCACCATTACGGCGTCAATGGAAGAACCGCCACCGCCGCCTGATGCATCAATATGCTCGTCGAACGAACTCCAGATCAGCCCTGCAAAGAGAATCACATGCAGCACTGCGGAGACGATTATCGCTCGCTTAAGCTTGTCGTTCTGTTCGGTTGCCTTTGACACTATCGGTTCCCAAAAACTACGCGGATGATCAAATAGGCTGAGTCATTAAGCCAACTGACTTAACACCCGCACTATGTAGCAAGTTCAGCGCTTTAATAATTTCATCGTAGGGTACGTCTTTCGCGCCACCGATTAAGAAGACCGTTTTCGGATTTGACTCCAGGCGACGCTGCGCTTCAGCAATGACCTGTTCAGGTGGAAGCTGATCCATACGATCTTTTTCAACCACGACGCTATATTGCCCTACGCCGGAAACCTCAATGATAACCGGAGGATCGTCATTGGTGCTTACCGCCTGTGATTCTGTCGCATCCGGCAGATCCACTTCCACGCTCTGGGTAATGATTGGCGCTGTCGCCATGAAGATCAGCAGCAGTACCAACAGAACGTCCAGCAGTGGAACGATATTGATTTCGGACTTGAGCTCGCGACGACCTCGTCCACGCGATCTGGCCATGGTTTACCCCTTGTTGCTCTCGGTGCTGGTAAACGCCTGACGGTGCAGAATCGCAGTGAACTCTTCCATAAAGTTGTCGTAGTTCAATTCCAGTTTGTTCACGCGCTGGTTCAGACGGTTGTAAGCCATAACCGCCGGGATTGCCGCAAACAGACCGATAGCGGTCGCAATCAGTGCTTCTGCAATCCCCGGGGCAACCATCTGCAGCGTCGCCTGCTTCACCGCACCCAGCGCGATAAAGGCGTGCATGATGCCCCACACCGTACCAAACAGGCCGATATACGGGCTGATGGAACCGACAGTACCAAGGAAAGGAATGTGGGTTTCAAGGTTTTCCAGCTCACGGTTCATTGAGATACGCATGGCACGCGAGGCCCCTTCCACGACCGCTTCCGGCGCATGATTATTTGCGCGGTGCAGACGGGCGAACTCTTTGAAGCCGCTATAAAAAATTTGCTCGGAGCCGGTCAGGTTTTCACGGCGTCCCTGGCTTTCCTGATACAGACGAGAAAGCTCAATGCCCGACCAGAACTTATCTTCAAACGCTTCTGCTTCACGGCCAGCAGCATTGAGGATACGCGTTCTCTGGATGATGATGGCCCAGGATGCGATTGAAAAACCAATCAAAATCAACATGATAAGTTTAACCAGAAGGCTTGCCTTCAGGAACAAATCAAGGATATTCATGTCAGTCACTGCTTAAACTCCGCGACAATAGACTTAGGAAGCGCACGAGGCTTCATTATGGTTGGATCAACACAAACAATCAGTACTTCAGCTGAGTTCAGTACGGTGTTCTCTGCGTTGACTATCCGCTGCGTGAAAACCAGTGAGGTCCCGCGCATTGATGTAATTTCAGTTTGGACTTCGAGCATATCGTCGAGTCTGGCAGGCGCAAAATACTCAAGCGTCATCTTGCGTACCACGAAGGCAACTCGCTCAGCCAACAGCACCTGTTGACTAAAGTGATGATGGCGCAGCATCTCTGTGCGTGCCCGTTCATAAAAAGCAACGTAGCTGGCGTGGTAAACCACACCACCGGCATCGGTATCTTCGTAATAGACACGAACCGGCCATCGAAACAGCGTTGTATTCACTTTACATCCCAGTAATGCAATTAGGTTGTGTCCTGTCATTGTTCGCGGATGGCGCTGACGGACATTTTTACACAGAACAAGGCGCGAGCGGCGAGATTTGGTGGCTCCAAATAAGCCGCGAGCAACGCGGTGCTGTGTAAAAATGTCCTCAGCCCTTCGGGACGCGTACCCTCAGGACGTTCTCTGCGTTGTCGCACTTGGACATAGTACCACTATGTCCTGCGCACTCCGCCTTGATAACGTCCTGATGGTTCAGCGTCGCCACTGCGCACAATGACAGGACACAACCTCAAGTTAGAGCTTTTAAACTTCGCTACTATACGCGCGGGAAAGATGGTTTGGAATGGGAGAAAGTAAACGGAGAGTAAATTTTTATGGGCTCGGGTAAGCCCATAACGTTAACGGACATTTCTTATTCAGAAGAAGAAGAAAATCAAACCTGCGAGAAGCACCAGATCGGCAATGAGGGGGCAAAAAATCCCCTGCCAGTGAATGGCTTTCGGGCGAAAGCCCACGCCGTGGATCACACCTGCGCACACCGCCCACATAATGAGGAAGCCGTGCCAGATTTCCAGCTCGCTGGTTTTCGCTGCAAAGCGCGAAGGGTCCCAGAAGATACAACCTGCCAGCAGTAATGCCATCACTAAAGAAAGCGCCCGTAACGGGCGCTTATCCATTACCGCGTAAAGTGTCGCGATAATATTCATCAGTGTTTTTCTTCACCTGCTTTGGTCGCTTCAACGTGCTCAAGCGCCAGGGCAGTGATGACACCAAAAGCACAGGCAAGAAGCGTCCCTAAAATCCATGCGAAGTACCACATATTCAGCTCCTTACTTAGTACATAGAGTGGGTGTTGCTTTCGATATGCTCTTTAGTGATACGTCCGAACATTTTCCAGTAACACCAGATGGTGTAGGCCAGAACAATCGGAACGAACACGCAAGCAACATAGGTCATCAGGTTCAGCGTCATATGGCTGGAGGTTGCATCCCACATGGTCAGGCTAGCATTCAGCATGGTGCTGGATGGCATGACGAATGGGAACATGGCAATACCCGCAGTCAGGATGATGCACGCCAGCGTCAGTGAGGAGAACACGAACGCCAGGGCGCCTTTCTCCAGGCGAGACGTCAGCACGGTCAGCAGCGGCAGCAACACACCCAGTGCAGGGACAACCCACAGAACAGGCGTATTGTTGAAGTTCACCAGCCATGCACCTGCCTGACGCGCGACTTCTTTAGTCAGCGGGTTAGACGGCGCTGCGTGGTTGATAGCGGACGTTACCACGTAGCCATCAATGCCGTACACCACCCACACACCGGCCAGCGCGAAGCAGACCAGCGTAACCAGCGCGGCAACCTGAGCCGTCGCGCGCGAACGCAGGTGCAGTTCACCCACGGTACGCATCTGCAGGTAAGTTGCGCCCTGAGTGATGATCATCGCCACGCTCACGATACCTGCCAGCAGACCAAACGGATTCAGCAGCTGGAAGAAGTTACCGGTGTAGTAAAGACGCATGTACTCGTCCATGTGGAACGGTACGCCCTGCAGCAGGTTACCAAAGGCCACGCCAATCACCAGCGGCGGAACGAAGCTACCGATAAAGATGCCCCAGTCCCACAGGTTACGCCAGCGGGTATCTTCAATCTTGGAACGGTAGTCGAAACCGACCGGACGGAAGAATAAAGAGGCCAGCACCAGAATCATCGCCACATAGAAACCGGAGAACGCAGCCGCGTAGACCATCGGCCAGGCAGCGAACAGCGCGCCGCCAGCGGTGATCAGCCACACCTGGTTACCGTCCCAGTGCGGGGCGATGGAGTTGATCATGATTCGACGCTCGGTGTCATTACGACCGAGGAAACGGGTGAGCATCCCCACCCCCATGTCGAAACCATCCGTGACGGCAAAACCGATCAGCAGAACGCCGACCAACAGCCACCAGATAAAACGTAATACTTCATAATCGATCATTTGATGACTCCTGTCTTAGCGTGCCGGCTGAGTAGTCGCAGTGGACTGCTCGTAGTGATAGCGACCGGTTTTCAGGCTGCTCGGGCCAAGGCGCGCGAACTTGAACATCAGGAACAGTTCAGCCACCAGGAACAGGGTGTACAGACCACAAATCAGCAGCATGGAGAAGATCAGGTCGCCCGCTGTCAGGGAAGAGTTCGCCACTGCCGTTGGCAGTACCTCACCAATCGCCCATGGCTGACGGCCATACTCCGCAACAAACCAGCCAGATTCAATCGCGATCCACGGCAGTGGAATACCGTACAGCGCGGTACGCAGCAGCCATTTTTTCTCGCCGATGCGGTTACGAATCACGGACCAGAAGGACGCCGCAATGATCAGCAGCATGATGACGCCGCAGCCCACCATGATACGGAACGCAAAGTACAGCGGTGCAACACGCGGAATGGAGTCTTTGGTTGCCATCTGGATCTGCGCTTCCGTCGCATCGGAAACGTTCGGGGTATAACGTTTCAGGAGCAGACCGTAACCGAGATCTTTCTTCACGGTATTGAACTGGTCACGAACAGCCTGGTCTGTCGAGCCGGCACGCAGCTGTTCCAGCAGCGAGTAGGCTTTCATACCGTTACGGATACGCTCTTCATGCTGAACCATCAGCTCTTTCAGACCCGTCACCTGCTTATCAACAGAACGGGTTGCGATGATACCCAGCGCGTAAGGGATCTGAATCGCGAAGCGGTTTTCCTGCGCATCCTGATCGGGGATACCGAACAGCGTAAAGGCAGCAGGTGCCGGTTGTGTTTCCCATTCGGCTTCAATTGCGGCCAGTTTGGTTTTCTGCACGTCACCCATTTCGTAACCGGATTCATCACCCAGAACGATAACAGAGAGGATGGCAGCCATACCGAAGCTTGCAGCGATAGCAAAGGAGCGCTTGGCAAAGGCGAAGTCACGACCACGCAGCATGTAATAAGAGCTGATGCCCAGTACAAACATCGCGCCGCACACATAGCCAGAAGCCACGGTGTGGACGAATTTAACCTGTGCTACCGGGTTCAGGACCAGCTCGGCAAAGCTGACCATCTCCATACGCATGGTTTCGAAGTTGAAATCAGACGCGATAGGGTTCTGCATCCAGCCGTTCGCGACCAGGATCCACAGCGCGGACAGGTTCGAACCTAATGCCACCAGCCAGGTTACCGCCATATGCTGGACTTTACCCAGACGGTCCCAACCGAAGAAGAACAGACCTACAAAGGTGGATTCGAGGAAGAAGGCCATCAGACCTTCAATGGCCAGCGGCGCACCGAAGATATCCCCTACATAGTGAGAATAGTAAGACCAGTTAGTCCCGAACTGGAACTCCATGGTCAGACCGGTTGCCACGCCCAGCGCAAAGTTGATACCAAACAACTTGCCCCAGAACTTGGTCATATCTTTATAAATCTGTTTGCCGGAGAGAACGTATACCGTTTCCATGATGGCCAGCAGGAACGCCATACCGAGCGTCAGTGGCACAAACAGGAAGTGGTACATCGCGGTCAAGGCAAACTGTAAGCGCGACAGTTCGACTATATCTAACATCATGACTCCTTGCTCATCGCATGAAGACTCCGAGAGTGAACCCCGTCAGAACGAGACCCACACGCATGCCCCAATACAAATTATTCGCATCCTTGTCGTCGTTATTACCCTGAGGGAGGATAAAAACGATGACGTGAGGTTACGAATACGTTAATAAAAAACTCAAATTGATCCCGTAAATATAATACGCTGCAAAACCCTTACAATAAACAGGTTTTTATTGAATCATATTTACGTTTTTCGACGGCGATCAATTTATAGCAAAATTACCACTTTTCGGCCATTTTGATCGGGAACAATTTAGCGCTTTTCGACGCCTTTTTCCAAGGATTAAACATTGATTTAAATCAAAAACAATTCTATGTGTTAATTGTGTTTTGATGTGGTGAACATGGTAAAAACCATGTTAAAGATATGTATATGAAATACAATTAAGGTTATCGAATCAACGGATGAATATAAACAGAAGTGATTTTTATTAACTTAGTAATGCTTAATGGCTGATTTATTCAGGACATAAATTTTAGTACGTTTTTTGTTTTTTTCCATCTGCTCTCTTAAGGCAAATAAATAACAATTATTTTACTTTTACATCCTCTCTAATTAACACCCAGTTGTGACTATTGCATGACGCCCGGCAGGCAATAAAAAAGGCCGCTTTACAGCGGCCAACCATGTCGAAACGGACATTTTTTATACTGCAACGCCCCCCTTCCGGGGAGCAGAGAGGACTTACTTAATGATGGATTTCAGTGCTTCGCCGATATCCGCCAGGCTGCGAACGGTTTTCACGCCTGCGGCTTCCAGCGCGGCAAATTTCTCATCAGCCGTACCTTTACCACCGGCGATGATTGCGCCTGCGTGACCCATACGTTTACCTTTCGGTGCAGTCACGCCCGCGATGTAGCCGACAACAGGCTTGGTCACGTGTTCTTTGATGTAAGCAGCCGCTTCTTCTTCCGCGCTACCACCGATCTCACCGATCATGACGATCGCTTCGGTCTGTGGATCTTCCTGGAACAGCTTCAGGATGTCGATGAAGTTAGAGCCCGGGATTGGGTCACCGCCGATGCCCACACAGGTGGACTGGCCGAAGCCGTAATCGGTCGTCTGCTTAACCGCTTCATAGGTGAGGGTACCGGAACGGGAAACGATACCCACTTTGCCCGGCTTATGAATGTGGCCCGGCATGATGCCGATTTTGCATTCGCCCGGGGTGATAACGCCTGGGCAGTTAGGGCCGATCATGCGCACGCCCGCTTCGTCCAGCTTCACTTTCACGGTCAGCATATCCAGCGTCGGGATGCCTTCAGTGATGGTGATAATAAGCTTAATGCCTGCATCGATGGCTTCCAGAATAGAGTCTTTGCAGAACGGAGCCGGAACGTAGATCACGGTCGCGGTAGCGCCCGTCGCTTCTACAGCTTCACGCACGGTGTTGAACACCGGCAGACCCAGGTGCGTGGTGCCGCCTTTACCTGGCGTTACGCCGCCAACCATCTGCGTACCGTAGGCAATCGCCTGTTCGGAGTGGAAAGTCCCCTGGCTACCGGTGAAGCCCTGGCAGATAACCTTGGTATCTTTATTAATTAAAACTGACATTATTTCCCCTCCACTGCGGCAACAACCTGCTGAGCTGCATCCGTCAGACTTTTCGCTGCAATAATATTCAGGCCGCTGTCAGCCAGTTTTTTCGCGCCGAGTTCAGCGTTGTTACCTTCCAGACGTACAACAACCGGAACGTTAACACCCACTTCTTCTACCGCACCGATGATACCGTCAGCGATCAGGTCGCAACGTACGATGCCGCCGAAGATGTTAACCAGAACGGCCTTCACATTGTCGTCGGAGAGAATGATTTTGAACGCTTCGGTTACGCGCTCTTTGGTTGCGCCACCGCCTACGTCGAGGAAGTTTGCTGGCTCACCGCCGTGCAGCTTAACGATGTCCATGGTGCCCATTGCCAGGCCCGCACCGTTAACCATGCAGCCGATGTTGCCATCCAGCGCCACGTAGTTCAGCTCCCACTGTGCAGCCTGCGCTTCACGTGGATCTTCCTGAGACTGGTCGCGCATTTCACGCAGATCCGGCTGGCGGAACAGAGCGTTACCGTCAGCGCCAAGTTTGCCGTCGAGGCAGATCAGATCGCCCTGAGTGGTGATCACCAGCGGGTTGATCTCGATCAGCGCCAGGTCGCGCTCCAGGAAGATCGTCGCCAGGCCCATGAAGATCTTGGTGAACTGCTGAACCAGTTTACCTTCCAGGCCCAGTTTAAACGCCAGCTCACGACCCTGGTAAGGCATTGGACCTGCCAGCGGATCGATAGCCACTTTGTGGATCAGGTGTGGGGTCTCTTCCGCCACTTTTTCGATTTCCACGCCGCCTTCAGTAGACGCCATGAACACCACGCGACGGGAGCTACGGTCAACCACCGCGCCCAGATACAGCTCTTTGGCGATATCAGTCGCCGCTTCAACCAGGATCTGGTTAACCGGCTGGCCGTTCGCATCTGTCTGGTAGGTCACCAGACGCTTGCCGAGCCAATGTTCAGCAAACGCACGAATCTCTTCTTTGCTCTTAACAACCTTCACACCGCCCGCTTTACCACGGCCACCAGCGTGAACCTGACACTTAACTACCCACGGGCCGGAACCGATTTTAGATGCGGCTTCTTCTGCTTCACGCGGGGTAGTACAGGCATAACCCACCGGAGCCGGTAAGCCATACCGGGCAAACAGCTGTTTGGCCTGATATTCATGTAAGTTCATGTGTTCTATCCATCCTTCAGGGTAATCGTTATCTTCAAACCTGTAGACCGGCGCGATCTGTGTGCCGGATGGCGCTACGCTTATCCGGCCTACAGGGCAGGTGATGCTAAATAGTTACTAGACGTCCAGCAGCAGACGCGTTGGATCTTCCAGCAGCTCTTTAATGGCGACCAGGAAGCCCACGGATTCGCGGCCGTCGATCAGGCGGTGGTCGTAAGAGAGCGCCAGGTACATCATTGGCAGGATCTCCACTTTACCGTCTACCGCCATAGGACGATCTTTAATGGCATGCATACCCAGGATCGCGCTCTGCGGCGGGTTGATGATTGGGGTAGACATCAGTGAACCGAATACACCGCCGTTGGTAATGGTGAAGTTACCGCCGGTCAGATCTTCTACGGTCAGCTTGCCGTCGCGGCCTTTCACAGCCAGCTCTTTAATATTTTTCTCAATGTCAGCCATACCCAGGGTATCAACATCACGCAGGACCGGGGTCACCAGGCCACGTGGGGTCGAAACCGCCATGCTGACGTCGAAGTAGTTGTGGTAAACCACGTCATCGCCATCGATGGACGCGTTCACTTCCGGGTAGCGTTTCAGCGCTTCAACCACCGCTTTCACGTAGAAGGACATAAAGCCCAGACGGATACCGTGACGTTTTTCGAAGGCGTCACCGTACTGCTTACGCAGATCCATGATTGGCTTCATGTTCACTTCGTTGAAAGTGGTCAGCATCGCCGTGGAATTTTTCGCTTCCAGCAGACGCTCAGCCACACGCTTACGCAGGCGAGTCATAGGAACACGTTTTTCGCTGCGCGCGCCCAGAGCAGGCTGGGCTGCAGGGGCTGCTGCTGGCGCTTTCGCTTCTGCCTGAGCAGGCGCTTTCGCCAGGTGTTTGTCGATGTCTTCGCGGGTCAGACGACCGCCCACACCGGTACCTTTAATGGCTGCCGGGTCAAGGCTGTGTTCAGCCAGCAGGCGACGGATCGCCGGGCTGAGCGCGTCGTTAGACTGTTCTTCCAGAGAAGCCTGCTGGCGCTGAGCCGGCGTAGAGGCTTTCTCTTCAGATTTCGCGCTGGACTCTTTGCCCGCGCTGTTGCCTTCACGCAGGCGACCCAGGATCTGACGAGAGGTGACGGTGGTACCTTCATCTTCCAGCACTGCGTCCAGAACGCCATCCGCCGAAGCCGGTACTTCCAGTACCACTTTGTCAGTTTCGATTTCTACCAGCACTTCATCACGCTTAACGGCATCGCCTGGTTTTTTGTGCCAGGTAGCGACGGTCGCATCTGCTACAGATTCAGGCAGGTCGGGAACAAGAATATCTACGCTACTCATTATGTATCCTTTAATTAATCGACGTTCAGCGCGTCATTGACCAGATCTTGTTGCTGCTTCTGGTGAACGGACATATACCCTACCGCCGGAGAGGCGGAGGCCGGGCGACCTGCATAGCGCAGGGCTGACCCAAATGGAATCACTTCACGGAAATGATGCTGGCTGCAGTACCATGCGCCCTGGTTGAGCGGCTCTTCCTGGCACCAGACAAAATCATGTACGTGAGCGTACGGTTTCAGCGCTTCCTGCACCGCCTGGTGCGGGAACGGATAAAGCTGTTCGATACGCACGATGGCGACATCTTTCTGATCGTTCTTACGGCGCTGTTCCAGCAGGTCGTAATAAACCTTACCAGAACACATCACCACGCGCTTCACGGCCTGCGGATCCAGCTCATCAATTTCACCGATAGCTGGCAGGAAGGTGCCGTTGGCCAGTTCATCCAGGCTGGAGACCGCCAGCGGGTGACGCAGCAGGGATTTCGGCGACATCACCACCAGCGGACGACGCATACCGCGCAGCGCCTGACGACGCAGCATGTGGTAAACCTGAGCCGGGGTGGACGGTACGCAGACCTGCATGTTCTGCTCAGCGCAGAGCTGCAGATAACGTTCCAGACGCGCGGAGGAGTGTTCCGGGCCCTGACCTTCATAACCGTGCGGAAGCAACATCACCAGGCCACACATACGGCCCCATTTCTGCTCGCCGGAAGAGATGAACTGGTCGATAACCACCTGCGCGCCGTTGGCGAAGTCACCGAACTGCGCTTCCCAGATAGTCAGGGTACGCGGTTCAGCCGTGGCGTAACCGTATTCGAAGGCCAGCACCGCTTCTTCAGACAGCACGGAGTCCCAGATCTTGAACTGGCCCTGACCGTTGTGCACGTGCTGCAGCGGGGTGTACGTTGAACCGTTGGACTGGTTATGCACGACCGCGTGACGGTGGAAGAAGGTGCCACGGCCCGCATCTTCACCGGACAGACGAACAGGAATACCTTCGTCAACCAGTGTCGCGTAAGCCAGGGTTTCCGCGCCGCCCCAGTCGAACAGCTTCTCGCCTGCGGCCATAGCCTGGCGATCAGCATAAATTTTTGCCACGCGAGACTGCATCTCAATAGCGTCTGGTACGGTGCTGATGCGTTTAGCCAGCTCCTGCAGGCGCTTCATCTCGACCTTGTTCGGGTAGCTCTCATCCCACTCGTGGTTGAGGTACGGCGACCAGGTAAAGGAGTGCATGTTCATCGGACGCAGCTCTTTCACCACGCATTCACCTGCATCCAGCGCGTCGCGGTAGAGGTTGACCATCTCGGTCGCATCTTCCAGCGTCGCCACTTTTTCGCTTTCCAGCTTGTCAGCGTAGATTTTGCGCGGGGTCGGGTGTTTTTTGATTTTCTGGTACATCAACGGCTGGGTTGCACTCGGCTCGTCGGCTTCGTTGTGGCCGTGACGGCGGTAGCAGAACAGGTCGATGAACACATCGCGTTTGAAGGTGTTACGGAAGTCCAGCGCCAGACGGGTCACGAAGGCGACCGCTTCCGGATCGTCCGCGTTAACGTGGAAGATCGGCGCCTGAACCATCTTACCGATGTCGGTACAGTATGGGGTAGAACGCGCATCCAGCGGGTTAGAGGTGGTGAAGCCCACCTGGTTATTGATGACGATACGCACGGTACCGCCCACTTCATAACCACGCGCTTTAGACATGTTCAGGGTTTCCTGAACCACGCCCTGCCCGGTGACCGCGGCGTCACCGTGGATGGTGATTGGCAGCACTTTATTGCTGCTTGGCTCATCCAGACGATCCAGACGCGCACGAACGGAACCGATAACCACCGGGCTGACGATCTCCAGGTGTGACGGGTTAAATGCCAGCGCCAGGTGAACCAGACCGCCTTCGGTTTCGATATCAGACGAGAAGCCCATGTGATACTTCACGTCGCCGGTGCCAAGGTGTTCTTTATGTTTGCCCGCGAATTCGTCGAACAGGTCCTGCGGTTTTTTCCCCAGCACGTTGACCAGTACGTTCAGACGACCACGGTGCGCCATGCCCAGCACCACTTCACGGGTGCCGCTCTTGCCTGCGTGACGAATCAGCTCTTTCAGCATCGGCACCAGCGCATCGCCGCCTTCCAGCGAGAAGCGTTTTGCGCCCGGGAATTTCGCGCCCAGATAGCGCTCAAGCCCTTCCGCTGCCGTCAGTTCATTGAGGAAGCGTTTTTTCTCGTCAGCCGAGAAGGTCGCGTGGCCTGCTACGGATTCGATACGCTGCTGGATCCAGCGTTTCTCTTCGGTAGAGGTAATGTGCATGTATTCCGCGCCGATGGAGCCGCAGTAGGTTTGCTTGAGCGCGTCAATCAGATCGCCCAGCTTCATCGTGTCTTTGCCGATGGCAAAGGAACCTACGTTAAAGCTTTCCTGGAAATCGGCCTCGGTCAGATCGTGATACGCCGGATCGAGATCGGCCACACGGTCTTGTTTCCACAGTCCCAGCGGATCGAGATTCGCATGCTGGTGACCACGGAAGCGATAAGCGTTGATAAGCTGCAGGACTTTAACCTGCTTCGCATTGGTGTCAGGGTCGGAAATCGCAGAAGAGTAACGTGAGGCATCCTTCGCCAGACGACGGAAATAATCACGTGTTTTGGAATGGAATTGATCCGGTTTGACTCCCGTGCCAGGCAACTGCTGGAACATGGAACGCCAGTTTGCGTCCACTGAGTCAGGATCGGTTAAGAAGTCTTCATAGAGCTGTTCTATCCAGCTCTGGTTGGCACCAGAGAGGTAAGAAGAGTCCAGCCAGGCTTTCATTGCGCCGTTCTGCATCGTGATCCCTTAAGCATTTTTATGCTTACTTTCGCCGTAGAAACTACCACGTACACACCGTGTACGTGCCGGGGTTCACCTGCGAGCTCTTTTCATTTGGCCCGCGAAGGAACCTTTAGAAACTGTCTAAACTTCAGGGCAGTTTTTAAAGGTTTCTGCATTTTGCCCGGTGGCGCTACGCTTACCGGGCCTACAGACTCGTAGGCCGGATAAGCGCAGCGCTGTCCGGCAAATTTACTTACGCACTGCGCTGCAGCAGCATCGACTTAATATGGCCGATGGCGCGCGTCGGGTTCAGCCCCTTCGGACACACACTGACGCAGTTCATGATGCTATGGCAGCGGAATACGCTGAAAGCGTCACTCAGTCCTTCCAGACGGCTTTCGGTTTCGGTGTCGCGGCTATCGATCAGGAAGCGATAGGCAGCCAGCAGACCGGCCGGGCCGATAAACTTGTCCGGGTTCCACCAGAACGACGGGCAGGACGTTGAACAACATGCACAAAGAATACACTCGTACAACCCATCGAGTTTTTCACGCTGCTCAGGAGACTGTAAGTGCTCACGAGCGGGTGGATTTTGCCCATTATTCAATAAGTAAGGCTTAATCTTCTCATATTGTGCATAGAATTGCCCCATGTCTACCACCAAATCACGCACGACCGGCAGACCTGGCAAAGGACGGATAACAATTTTCTGACCCGGACGCTGCAGCGCTGAAATTGGCGTGATGCAGGCCAGGCCATTTTTGCCGTTCATGTTCACACCGTCAGAGCCACAGACCCCTTCACGGCAGGAGCGACGGAACGACAGGGTCGGATCTTTCTCTTTCAGCTGGATTAAGGCATCCAGCAGCATCATGTCACGACCTTCTTCCGCTTCCAGGGTGTAGTCCTGCATACGCGGAGCATCATCAACATCCGGGTTATAACGATAAACTGAGAATTCGAGTTTCATTATCCTGTCTCCGCATTAGTAAGTACGAATCTTCGGCGGGAACGCCGGACGCAGTTTCGGTTCCATATTGACGCTACGACGCGTCATGGATTCCGACTCTGGCAGATACAGGGAATGGCACAGCCAGTTTTCATCGTCACGCTCCGGGAAGTCGAAGCGGCTATGGGCGCCACGGCTTTCGGTACGGAAGTTTGCCGCCATCGCGGTCGCGAACGCGGTTTCCATCAGGTTATCCAGCTCCAGACACTCTACGCGCTGGGTGTTGAACTCGCTGGAGGTGTCGTCCAGACGGGCGTTTTTGAGACGCTCGCGGATCGCTTTCAGCTGCTCAAGACCTTTGGCCATCGCGTCGCCTTCGCGGAATACCGAGAAGTTGTGCTGCATGCACTCCTGCAGCGCTTTACGGATTTCCACCGGATCTTCGCCGTTACGGTTGCCGTTCCAGCGGTTGAGACGTTCAAGAGAAGCATCAATTTCGTCTTCGGTCGCATCACGCAGCGCACCCTGCTCGGCAATGGATTCCTGCAGATGCAGACCCACCGCACGACCAAACACCACCAGGTCCAGCAGGGAGTTGCCGCCCAGACGGTTAGCACCGTGTACCGATACGCAGGCGATTTCGCCCACTGCGAACAGGCCAGGGATAACCACATCTTCGCCCTGCTCGTTTACGGTCAGCGCCTGACCGGTCACCTTGGTCGGAATACCGCCCATCATGTAGTGGCAGGTTGGGATGACAGGGATCGGCTCTTTCACCGGGTCGACGTGCGCGAAGGTGCGCGACAGTTCCAGGATGCCCGGCAGACGGGATTCCAGCACCTCTTTACCCAGGTGGTCGAGTTTCAGCTTCGCGTGAGGACCCCATGGGCCATCACAGCCGCGGCCTTCACGGATTTCGATCATGATGGAACGCGCCACCACGTCACGACCCGCCAGGTCTTTCGCATTCGGGGCATAACGCTCCATAAAGCGCTCGCCGTGTTTGTTCAGCAGGTAACCCCCTTCACCGCGGCAACCTTCCGTTACCAGCACGCCCGCACCGGCGATACCGGTTGGGTGGAACTGCCACATCTCCATATCCTGCACCGGCACGCCCGCGCGGATAGCCATACCGACCCCGTCACCGGTGTTGATGTGGGCATTGGTGGTGGACTGGTAGATACGGCCTGCACCACCGGTCGCCAGCACGGTTGCGCGGGCTTTGAAGTAAACCACTTCACCGGTTTCGATGCACAGTGCGGTACAGCCGACGATTGCGCCATCGGCATTCTTCACCAGATCCAGCGCGTACCACTCGGAGAAGATGGTGGTGTGATTTTTCAGGTTCTGCTGATACAGGGTGTGCAGCAGTGCGTGACCGGTACGGTCAGCCGCCGCCGCGGTACGTGCCGCCTGCTCGCCGCCGAAGTTTTTCGACTGGCCGCCAAACGGACGCTGATAGATGGTGCCATTTTCCAGACGGGAGAACGGCAGACCCATGTGGTCCAGCTCCAGAATCGCTTCCGGGCCGGTCTTACACATATATTCGATGGCATCCTGGTCACCGATGTAATCGGAACCTTTTACCGTATCGTACATGTGCCATTCCCAGTTATCTTCATGGGAGTTACCCAGCGCAACGGTAATACCGCCCTGCGCAGACACAGTATGGGAACGGGTTGGGAAGACTTTAGAGAGCAGCGCACAGCTCTGGCCGCTCTGGGAAATTTGCAGTGCGGCACGCATACCTGCGCCACCCGCACCAATGACGACAGCATCAAATTCTCTGACTGGCAGTTTCATTACACACCCCACACCACAACAAATCCATAAATAACGTAAACCACCAGAGCAACAACAATGGCCAGCTGCAGAGGGAGGCGAATCGCCAGAGGTTTAACGTAATCGGTCAGCACCTGCCACATACCAATCCAGGCATGAATAAGGATGGAGAACAGCGCCAGCAGGGTGAACACTTTGGTGAAGGCCGATCCGAAGAACCCACTCCAGATTTCCCACGTAAGCTCCCCGCTGGTGGCGAAGAAACCGATCATATAGATGATGTAAAGGGTGAGAACGATGGCGGTAGCACGGACCAGAATGAAGTCATGTACGCCGTTGCGTCCTAATGCGGAGGCGTTGCTTACCATACGAGAACTCCTGCGAGAAGTGAAAGCACGACTGTAATCACAAATGAAATGTTAGCGGAGCGTTTCCCGGCTTCGAAGGTCTCTTCGAGATAGCCAAAGTCCATCAGCATATGGCGAACACCCACCACAACGTGGTACGCCAGTGCGGTCAGAATGCCCCACATGATGAATTTCACGAAGAAGCTGTTCATGATGGCCGAGGCCTGGAGGAATCCTTCAGGGGAAGAGAGGCTGGTACCCAGTAACCACAGCAGAATGCCGACCGCCACAAACGTAATCACACCTGAAACACGGTGCAGAATGGACGCTATTGCTGTTACAGGGAACCGGATCGTTTTCAGATCCAGATTGACAGGTCTTTGTTTTTTCACATTTCTTATCATGAATAACGCCCACATGCTGTTCTTATTGTTTCCTTCCTCCGGACTGCGATGCGGGTCAAGCAGCGTTCCTTTTCTATAACTGCGCGTCATGCAAAACATTGCTTCCAGATGCTAAAACGACACGTTACAACGCTGGGTGGCTCGGGATTGCAGGGTGTTCCGGAGACCTGGCGGCAGTATAGGCCGTTCACAAAATCATTACAATTAACCTACATACAGTTTGTTGGGTTTTCTCTGGAACAGTGATCAGGGTCACGATAACAACATCTTTTTAATTTTTAATCATCTGATTTGACAAATGTTAAACAATATTGTTACAAACGTCATCAGAAAAGGCATATAATGCGCAAAAGTTATGAGGTCTCTCTTTCACCTGACAAATAGTTATGTAACAGTGTGATGGTATTGACCGAAGTTATCAGGACAGTTATTAGTGATATACAGGTTTGAATAATTCGGACTGCAAAAACGCTGATTTGCTGTGGTTTCACTGATATTTCATTCGTTTACCTGCAAGGCGCCATAGCTCTGTACCCTGGTTTGTCCTCGTGAGCTGAGCGGTAAGCCAAATAACAATCTGGTAACGATGATTAACAGCTGAAGGCAAATCCGGTAAAGCGCAGTCTTAAGCATAAGGCGCTAAGGAGACCGTAAATGGCTGATACTAAGGCAAAACTCACCCTAAATGGTGATGATGCTATTGAACTGGATGTGCTAAAAGGCACGCTCGGTCAGGATGTTATTGATATCCGTACGCTGGGTTCCAAAGGGATGTTTACCTTTGACCCTGGATTTACTTCTACCGCATCTTGCGAATCCAAAATCACCTTCATTGACGGTGACGAAGGTATCCTGCTCCATCGCGGCTTCCCTATCGATCAGTTAGCCACCGAATCCAACTATCTGGAAGTGTGCTATATCCTGCTGAACGGCGAAAAACCGACACAGGCTCAGTTCGATGAATTTAAAACCACCGTGACCCGTCACACCATGATCCATGAGCAGATCACCCGTCTGTTCCATGCGTTCCGTCGTGACTCTCACCCGATGGCGGTGATGTGCGGGATTACCGGTGCGCTGGCGGCGTTTTACCACGACTCTCTGGACGTGAATAACCCGCGTCACCGTGAAATCGCCGCTTACCGTCTGCTGTCCAAAATGCCTACCATGGCGGCGATGTGTTACAAGTACTCCATCGGCCAGCCGTTTGTGTACCCACGCAATGACCTCTCCTACGCGGGTAACTTCCTGCGCATGATGTTCTCCACGCCGTGCGAAGAGTACGAAGTGAACCCGGTGCTGGAACGCGCAATGGACCGTATTCTGATCCTGCACGCTGACCACGAACAGAACGCATCGACCTCTACCGTTCGTACCGCAGGCTCTTCAGGCGCTAACCCGTTCGCCTGTATTGCTGCGGGCATCGCCTCCCTGTGGGGACCGGCGCACGGCGGCGCGAACGAAGCGGCGCTGAAGATGCTGGAAGAGATCAGCACCGTTGAGCACATTCCTGAATTCGTGCGTCGCGCGAAAGATAAGAATGACTCCTTCCGCCTGATGGGCTTCGGTCACCGTGTTTACAAAAACTACGACCCACGCGCAACCGTGATGCGCGAGACCTGCCACGAAGTGCTGAAAGAGCTGGGCACTAAAGATGATCTGCTGGAAGTGGCGATGGAGCTGGAACACATCGCGCTGAACGACCCGTACTTCATCGAGAAGAAACTCTATCCGAACGTCGATTTCTACTCTGGCATTATTCTGAAAGCGATGGGTATTCCGTCCTCCATGTTCACCGTGATCTTCGCCATGGCCCGTACCGTTGGCTGGATTGCGCACTGGAACGAAATGCACAGCGAAGGCATGAAAATCGCCCGTCCTCGTCAGCTGTACACCGGCTACGAGCAGCGAGATTTTAAGTCTGATCTGAAGCGCTAAAAGTTAAGCCCGGTGGCGCTACCGCTTACCGGGCCTACAAATGCGAAACGTAGGCCGGGTAAGGCGTAGCCGCTACCCGGCTTTTTTATTTTTGACAATGTGGACACCAGTAAAACGGTCTTGAGGAGAGCATTGTCCTCTCTATAATCCCGCCGCACCGCTCGCACTTCTTCCCCGACCGATGAAACACCTTGAACCGGAACAGCGCGCCGTGATGCTTATTCTCATCCACCACGCCACGCGTGTTATACGACAGACGCGGAATATCCAGCAGCGCATGAGAGAGCGCCTCCAACTGGTCATCGCTTAACTCAGACGCTTTGTGCTGGGGCGCCAGCCCGACTTCCCAGAGGATTTCCACCCGCAGGTAGTTGCCAAGTCCGGCCAGAAACGCCTGATCGAGGAATAACCCGGAAAATTGCCGGTTGCGGAATTTGGGAGACAACAAGCGGGCTTTGACATTGCTCGCCGTCAGGCGCATATCCAGCACGTCGGGCCCGACCCGCTGTAAGAACGGGTGCGTAAGCAGTTGCTCAGGCGTTAACATTTCGATATCAGATGCGCTGTACAGAAGGATCGCTTTCTCTGCCGTTTGCAGCCTGACGCGCAGCACGCGGGTGGTTTGCGGCTGTTCATCCGCGTTAACCACGCGCCACACGCCGTAAAGCTGGTTGTGGCTATATAACGTCAGGTTATGGGAAAAGTGCGTAAGCAACGCTTTTCCGCGCGTTTCAATATGCGTCACCGTTTGCCCCACCAGCGGGGCTTCAAACGGTTTCAGTTGAGGGAAAGCAAACCAGACATCCGTCAGCGGTTTACCTTTTATCGCCGCCTCGAGGCTATCCGCCGCGCGACGGATCTCCGGGCCTTCTGGCATTTTTCTGTCCTTATGATGATCAGGCGCTAACGAGAATACCTTGCTCTGCAAAAGCCGCCCGTAAGCGGCGCGCAAACTGCAGCGCATGCTCGCCATCGCCGTGTAAACAAACCGTTTCCGCCTGTACGCTGGCCGTTGAGCCATCCGTCGCGTTGACGGTCCCCTCACGCACCATCTGAAGGGTCTGCGCCAGCGCCTGAGACGCATCGGTGATTAATGCGCCGGGCTGGGACCGGGGGACCAGGCTACCATCAGGCAAATACCCTCTGTCGGCAAAGACTTCCTGACGCGTGGTTAACCCCAGACGCTGCCCCGCACGAATAAGCTCGCTTCCCGCCAGGCCAACCAGTATCAGCTGCGGGTTGCAGTCCCGTACCGCGCGGGCGATGGCGTCAGCCAGAACGGGATCTTTTGCCGCCTGATTGTAGAGCATGCCGTGCGGCTTCACGTGACGCAGCACACCGTTCTCGGCGCGAACAATCGCCTCCAGTGCGCCTGTCTGATAGAGCGTCTGGGCGTAAACCGTCTCCGGTGGGAGATCCATCGCGGTACGGCCAAAATTCTCCCGATCCGGAAAGCTCGGGTGAGCCCCCACCGCCACGCCGTTTTTGATGGCGTTTCGCACGCTCTCAAGCATCGTTTGGGCATCGCCCGCGTGAAAACCGCAGGCAATGTTGACCGACGAAACCAGCGTCATCAGTTCAGCGTCAGCACTACCGCCCTCGCCCAGATCGGCGTTTAAATCAATCTTTACCATCAAGCCTCCACGCCAGTTGTTCCAGATAACGCTGCTGATCCTGACGCGCCTTGAGCGCCTCCTCCAGCGAACATTGCACGAAGTGAATCGGCTGCCCCAGGGGGATTTGCGCCAGATGGTAGCGATCGGCTTCAATAATGCAGGCAATACGCGGATAACCGCCCGTTGTTTGCGCGTCATTCATCAACACTATCGGTTGACCGTTCCCCGGCACCTGGATGACGCCGGGCAATAAGCCGTGGGAAAGCAATTCACGCTCTGTCGTACGGGTCAGTGGCTGCCCCTGCAAACGGTACCCCATGCGGTTACTTTGTGGGCTGAGCTTCCACGGCGAGCGCCAGAAGGACTCTTTAGAGACCTCGTCGAACTCATGGTATTCCGGCCCCGGTAAGGCGCGGATCTGGTTGCCCCAGAGCAGTTGCTTCACCCCCTGAGCCGTCGAGAAGTGGCGCGCGGAGGGGTGAATCGCCAGACGGTCGCCATCGCGTAGCAACCGTCCTTCGTGACCGCCAATGCCGGCTTTCTGATCGGTACTGGCTGACCCCAGCACCTCCGGCACGTCAATCCCGCCCGCGACCGCAAGATAGCTGCGCACCCCGTGCAGAGGACGCTTAAGCGTTAAACGCTGTCCGGCTTTCGCCCGCAGCCGCCAGCCGGTCCAGACCGCTTTGCCATCCAGCGTGGCATCGCACCCTGCCCCGGTTAAGGCAAACCAGGTCTCCTGACCAAACTCAATGACACACTGCCCGAGCGTAATTTCGAGCGCAGCCGTATTGCCGGGGTTGCCCACCAGCACATTAGCAATCTCCAGCGCGGGCCTGTCCAGCGCGCCGCAATAGCTCACGCCAGACTGGCGCATGCCAAAGCGGCCCGCATCCTGAACGGAAGTGTAAAGACCGGCGCGAATAAGCGTTAACATACCCCCTCCTTCTGCGGAATAAAGCGGAGGGTATCGCCGGCACGCAACAGGACCGGCGATGCCTGTCCGGGTTCAAATAACGGCATGGACGTATGTCCGATAAGCTGCCAGCCGCCAGGCGAAGCCAGGGGATAAATACCGGTCTGCTCGCCGCCTATTGCGACGGTGCCAGCCGGTACACTCAGGCGAGGCTCCGCGCGACGCGGCGTATGCAGCCGCGGGGAGAGCCCGCCAAGGTACGGGAATCCCGGCTGAAACCCCAGGAACCAGACAACGTAATCAACCGAAGCGTGCAACTCGACGACCTGCTTTTCCGTTAACCCGCAGTGTTCCGCGACAACCGGGAGATCGGGTCCCCCCGCGCCACCGTACACCACCGGGATCTCAATCGTTCTGGAGTCAGGCTCCAGCGCTTCACTCTCTTCCCACCAGCGCTGTAAACGTTCGATAGCATCCAGCGCCAGCGTGTGCGGGCTACGCAGCACGACGGTAATGTTATTCATACCTGGAATGGCCTCAACCACCTCTGGCATGTCGGCCAGACGCTGGGTCAACCGCCAGATTCGCTTTTGCGTCGCCAGCGTAACAGGCGGCTCCAGCTCCAGTACCACTGCGGTTTCACCCAGAAGATAACAACGCGCTCGCTGCACTTAACTACCTCTCATCAGGCCGGATTAGGGATATCAATAAAGGTCACATCCAGATCGGTATTTTCCGTCAGCCACTCGCTGAGGGCGCGAATGCCGCCACGCTCCGTCGCATGGTGGCCTGCCGCGTAGAAATGGAGCCCCTGCTCCCGGGCGGAGTGAACCGTCTGCTCAGAAACTTCACCGGTAATAAACGCATCGACACCGAAGCGCGCGGCGCTATCGATAAAGCCTTGCCCGCCCCCGGTACACCAGGCGACACGCTTCACGAGATCGGGCCCGGTATCGCCGCACCACAGGGGACGACGCCCGAGACGCGCTTCTACCCAGGAGGCCAGTTCCAGTCCCGGCACCGGCATCGCTAACTCGCCCCACGGCACCAGCGGCTCAATTTCGCCCATCACGGTTATGCCTAATAATCGCGCCAGCTGGACGTTATTCCCCAGCTCCGGATGCGCATCCAGAGGCAGATGGTAACCGTACAGGTTGATGTCATTCGCCAGCAGCGTTTTCAGACGGTTGCGCTTCATACCGCGGATAATCGGCGACTCGTTTTTCCAGAAATAACCGTGGTGGACAATCACCGCGTCGGCTTCCTGACGAACCGCCTCGTCCAGCAGCGCCTGGCTTGCCGTCACGCCGGTGATAATTTTCTGCACCGTTTCGCGTCCTTCCACCTGCAGGCCATTCGGGCCGTAATCGCTAAAGGAGGCGGTATTCAGTTTTTCGTTAATCAGGCTTTCCAGTTCGCTGTTTTTCATCATCACTCTCTCAAGCTTTGCGGGCGGCTTCATAGGCCGCCAGCGTGGCGACGCGCGCCTGTTTATGGTCGACAATCGGACGGGGATAATCGAGCTTCACGCCCTGTTTATCCGCCCATGCCCACGGGTCGTGGATCGCTTTAGCAGGAACATTCCTGAGCGCGGGTAACCAGCGGCGTATAAAGTCGCCGCTGGCATCAAATTTTTGTCCCTGGGTCGTGGGATTAAAAATGCGGAAATAAGGGGCCGCATCGGTTCCGGTAGAGGCCGCCCACTGCCAGCCGCCGTTATTCGCCGCCAGATCGCCATCGATCAGCCGGGAAATAAAATAGCGCTCCCCGACACGCCAGTCGATAAGCAGATCTTTTACCAGGAAGCTGGCGGTAATCATCCGCAGGCGGTTGTGCATCCACCCGGTTTCATTCAGCTGGCGCATCGCGGCGTCCACAATCGGATAGCCTGTTTCACCTTTCTGCCAGGCCTCTAAAAGCGCTACATCGTGCTGCCATTTTACGTTATCGGTCCAGGGTATGAATGGACGATGCTTACATAAATCAGGGTGATACGTCATCAGATGGCGATAAAACTCGCGCCAGATAAGTTCGTTCAGCCACACCGAGCCTGAGCCACCATCCAGCGCCTGAGGCTGCTCCGCCAGAAGACGATGTAAACACTGGCGAGGAGAAAGGACGCCCAACGCCAGGCTCGCGGATAAACGGCTGGTTCCTTCAATTGCCGGGAAATCCCTGCGCGCGTCATAGTCTCCTGCGCCCTGTTTGCAAAACTGGCGCAGCTTCGCGATAGCGGCCTTCTCGTTTGCGGGAAACAGAAGCGCATCGAATGCCTGTTGGGGATAGTTAAACGTTAATTCAGGCAGATCGGTTATGGCGTCCCCTCTGGTGGAGGGCGCGGGTACGCACTCCGGCAGCGCCTCTTTAAGGCGTTTCACAAAGGCATTTTTAAAGGGCGTAAACACCTTGTACATTTCATGGCTGCCGGTCATGACGCTGCCCGGCGCCAGCATCACGCTGTCATCAAATCCCTGGCACTGAACCTCGCTCAGTAACGTCTCCAGCTGGCGATCCCGCTGACGCTCGTTCAGTTCGTACTGGTAGTTATAAAAAAGATGCGTGACATCATTCTGCTGGCAGACTTCCTGTATCATCAGAAGCTGCGCAGCGAAGTCACTGACCTCTCTATAAATCAATGGAATGCCTTTTTCGGCAAGCGAGCGTTGCAAGTCGTTCAGATGTGCACTGAGAAAAGCCGCCTGTCGCGGCGCCATATCATGCTGCTGCCACTGGCCAGGCGTAGCAATAAACAGCGCCAGCACCCTGGCATCCTGAGAGCGGCAGGCTGCCGCGAGAGCGATGTTGTCATGTACGCGCAGGTCCGCGCGAAACCAAACCAGATGGGTGGGCATAAAACTCCAGGCAAATATCCATTATGTCCGTAAGGGCACGCCACCAAAGGAAAAAGCGGCGAGCTTTTACTGTACTTTGCCATGAAGTGTAGACGGGATGAAATAAAAAAGG
>NZ_JAIWJZ010000128.1:0-24532 GCF_020216105.1 Enterobacter sp. K16B | reverse complement strand
GGCGGTCGTGGCCAGCAGCCACGTCGTGGTGAAGGCGGTGCGCCGAAATCATCGGGCAAACCTCCGCGTCGTAACAACGAGGCCAAACCCGCCGGTGAAAATCCGTGGCGCAGTGGTGAAGGCAAGCCTGCAGGGGAAGGGCAGCGCCGACGCCGCCCGCGCAAACCTGCTAACCCGCAGTAATCTGGAAGCCCGGTCGTAAAGCCGGGCTTTTCTTTTGCGGCAGCCATCAGAAAGTGCCACAATAGTGGCTGTTTATACAGTGTTTCAGGTTTAAAATGGCGTTAACCGCGGCGCTCAAAGCGCAGATTGGTGCCTGGTACAAGGCGCTACAGCAGCAGATCCCCGATTTTATCCCCCGAGCGCCGCAGCGGCAGATGATTGCTGATGTGGCAAAAACGCTCGCCGGGGACGACGGGCGACATCTGGCGATTGAAGCCCCGACCGGCGTCGGTAAGACCTTGTCGTATCTCATTCCCGGCATCGCGATTGCCCGTGAAGAGGACAAAACGCTGGTGGTCAGCACCGCCAACGTGGCGCTGCAGGATCAGATCTTCAGCAAGGACCTGCCGCTGCTGCGCAAAATTATCCCCGACCTGCGTTTCACCGCGGCGTTTGGGCGCGGGCGCTACGTGTGCCCGCGCAACCTGGCCGCGCTCGCCAGCCGTGAACCCAGTCAGCAAGATTTGCTGGCGTTTCTCGATGACGAGCTGACGCCGAACAACAAGGTCGAGCAGGAGCAGTGTGCAAAACTGAAAGCCGACCTCGACGGCTATAGGTGGGACGGCCTGCGCGATCACACCAGCCAGGCCATTAGCGACGACTTATGGCGCAGGCTCAGCACCGATAAAGCGAGCTGCCTCAACCGCAACTGCCACTACTACCGGGAGTGCCCGTTCTTTGTTGCCCGCCGCGAGATTCAGGAAGCGGAAGTGGTGGTCGCCAACCATGCGCTGGTGATGGCCGCGCTGGAGAGCGAAGCCGTATTGCCGGAGCCCAAAAATCTGCTGCTGGTGCTCGATGAAGGCCACCATTTGCCGGACGTGGCGCGGGACGCGCTGGAGATGAGCGCCGAAATCACCGCGCCCTGGTTCCGTCTGCAGCTCGATCTCTTCTGCAAGCTGGTGGCAACCTGCATGGAGCAGTTCCGTCCGAAAACCACGCCCCCGCTGGCGGTGCCCGAGCGGCTGAGCGACCATTGCGAAGAGGTCTACGGCCTGATTGCCTCGCTCAACAACATTTTGAATCTTTATCTTCCGGCAGCCCAGGAGGCCGAGCACCGCTTCGCCATGGGAGAGCTGCCGGAAGAGGTGATGGAGATTTGCCAGCAGCTGGCGAAGCAACTGGAAAAGCTGCGCGGTCTGGCAGAGTTGTTCTTAAACGATCTCAGCGAGAAAACGGGCACCCACGACGTCGTGCGCCTGCACCGCATTCTGCTGCAGATGAACCGCGCGCTGGGGATGTTCGAAGCGCAGAGCAAGCTCTGGCGGCTGGCCTCAATGGCGCAGGCCTCCGGCGCGCCGGTTACCAAATGGGTCACCCGCGAAGTGCGCGACGGGCAGGTGCATCTCTTTTTCCACTGCGTGGGCATCCGCGTGGCCGACCAGCTGGAAAAGCTGATCTGGCGCAGCGTGCCGCACGTGGTGGTCACCTCTGCGACCCTGCGCTCCCTTAACAGTTTCTCGCGTCTGCAGGAGATGAGCGGCCTGAGAGAAAAAGCGGGCGACCGCTTTGTGGCGCTGGACTCGCCATTTAATCACTGCGAGCAGGGCAAGCTGGTTATTCCCCGCATGAAATACGAGCCGCTGATTGACAACGAAGAGCAGCACATCGCGGAGATGGCGGCCTACTTCCGCGAGCAGGTCGAGAGCAAAAAATACCCCGGGATGCTGGTGCTGTTTGCCAGTGGGCGCGCCATGCAACGGTTCCTTGAGCACGTCACCGACCTGCGTTTACTCCTGCTGGTGCAGGGCGACCAGCCGCGCTACCGGCTGGTGGAAACGCACCGCAAGCGCATCGATGGCGGTGAGCGCAGCGTGCTGGTGGGGCTGCAGTCGTTCGCTGAAGGGCTGGATCTCAAAGGGGATTACCTGACGCAGGTGCATATCCATAAAATCGCCTTCCCGCCGATCGACAGCCCGGTGGTGATCACCGAAGGGGAGTGGCTCAAGAGCCTGAACCGCTATCCGTTTGAGGTGCAAAGCTTACCGGCAGCGTCGTTTAACCTGATTCAGCAGGTGGGACGCCTCATCCGAAGCCACGGCTGCTGGGGGGAGGTCGTTATCTATGACAAACGTCTGCTCACCAAAAACTACGGCCAGCGGCTGCTGAATGCCTTACCGGTGTTCCCGATAGAACAGCCGGAGGTACCGGAAATAAAAAAACGCCCGGCAAAGCAGACTGCCGGGCGTCGGAAAAGCATCCGTGCTAAGGGGCGCGGTCCTACTGGTAAGTAAAGGTGGCCTGAACAACGCTACTGAAGGTGCCAGCCGTTACCGGCATCGACGTTGCGTAATAGCGTGCGGCCATCGGAAAATCAGCAGTATGGGTTGAGCCATTTATCATCGTGTTGAAACTGGCTTGTGGGGCGAGGGTGATAAAATCTATCCGGTCTGCCAGTTCAAGGGCGAGGCCACCTGCTGTTCCCGTGTTGGCGTACTTGTTGGGATGCTTTGCGTCCGGCTGGCCATTGACCGTGATGGTGGCGACCATCAGGCTGGCAGGACAATTTGTCAGGAGAAGGTCAAAATTTTTCCATCTTCCGGTATCACCGACGGATTTGAAATCGCTGGAAAGTGTCTGACCCAGATCGACCACCATGTTCTGGCTGCTGCTGTCCACCTGGCAGGTGGTATCGTAAATATTCCCTGCAATATTGACGGTGACGTCGGTTGCGGCCACCGGGAGAGTCGCCAGTAAAAGACAGTACAAAAGCGGTTTCATCGGTTCATCCTTACTGATATTCAAGATCGATGGTGGCAACGGTATTGGCTGTTCCGGCCGTTACGGTGGCATTGGTCTGGTAATACTGAACGGAAAAGGGGATGACGTCGGGCACGTTGGGCTCGGTACTTCCGCCCACCGGAATAGGGTAGTTGTAGCGAAGATCGACGCCGTCAAGCAGCATTCTCACGCCGATACCCGTGGCGCTACCGCTGCCAGGCGTCAGGTTCAGGACATCAGGATACTGGCTGTTATAGCCATTCGCGCTGGTGACCGACGCGGTAAGATTGACCGTTTCAGTACAGGTTGCGGTGATATTGAATGATTTCCATGCCGTATAACTGCCCACATGGGTAAATTGTGAGACCGGGAAGTCCCCTAGCGTGACCGTCAGATTGAGCGGGTCAATGGAGCAGGTGGCCGTTCTCTCCGAAATCGTGGTGGAATAGTGGCTGGTATTACGGGTGCCAGAAATACCGACTGAGTTATATATCCCGAATCCAAACGGATCCTGCGCACTGGAAACCGTCCCCGCGCCAATGTGTGAGGCAGTTTTAATTAACCGTTCGGTATAGGTGAAAGAGAATGTTTGCCCGCTGTCGCTGCTGACACTGCCTACCGGCGTAGCGCTTGAGTCACAGGTATACCCCGTTCCGCGAACGACCTGCCCGCTGCTGTTCAGGAGCTCAATGCCGATGCCGTCAACATTGGTGGCATAAACGCCTGGCATGCCCGGCACTTCAGCTCCCGTCCCGTAATAACAGGCAATAAGGGTATGGTTTGCAAGCGTTCCGGTGCAGCTGCCGCTGACGGTGTGCGTCTTTGCGGATCCCGGAATGACGCTGCCCGTGTCGAGGGTTGTTGGAACGGACAGCGTGCCGACATTAATGTTATAGGGCAGATCGGCACTGTCGCAGGTTGTCGCCGCATGGGCATGCGGCATGAGACATACGCTGGTGAGGAGCACCAGCAGCGCAAAGGCATATTTAAACATGTTCATTTTTCCCCAGAAAAGTCATACGCATTGCGCCGTGATGTTAAGAACCGCACTGTCGTCTTTCGCCGGCAGGTGATACGCCGCGGTACAGTGGCTGTCGGCGGTTTTTCCCCAGCTGACCTTCACCGTGCCTTGCTCATGCATACCGGTCAGGTAGACCTGACCGCCGTCACCGACAATAAATTCACCATCCTGATGGGCCTGCGAGGCCGTTGCTCCAAACGGAATCGGCCGACCATCCGCGCGTGTTAAGGTCATCAACACCCGGCTGCCGACGTGGGTTTCATAATGCGCGCGCACAATCGCGCCGCGCGTTGGCGTCACTGTTTTCGCGGCCTGGTCAATATCCGCATTGCCCGGCAGGGTCTCGGTATTCAGCGCGAGGGTGTTATGTCGATATGGCGTGACGTACGGCACAATGGCGTAGCCGCGGAAATCAGTATTCACGCCTGTCTGGTTGGTGATGTTCGTGTCGTCTGCGCCCGGCGCTTCCACCAGCGCTGCGGTCTCACCCATTGGTTGACCGAGGGTGATGCCGTGAGCATGGGCAATCACACTGCCCTGAAGACCGATGTTGAGCTGTTGCTGCTGGTTATCCTGCGAATAGCCGGCGCTCACTTCACCATAGGTACCTTTGTAATCGCCGTTCAGGCTGGTGCTGTCGCCGCTGCTCTGGCTGTGGCCCTGCTGCACGCCCCAGCTGAGATTATTGCCCGCCAGCGCGGTGCCGTTCAGGCCTACGCTTTGGGTTGTGTCGTGTCTGGTGCTGTTCAGGTTGTAGTTCACCCAGGTGTTGCTGAGCCAGCGACCGAGGGGAACAGAGACGTTGAACGCGAGGGTCTGTTCGCTGGTTTTCTCATTATTATCGTCACTGCCGTCACGCGTGTTTTTATCCAGCCCGTAACTCAGACCGTAGCTGATCCCGTGCCAGGCGTTGTTGTAGCCGAGGCTCAGGGAGGTCATCCCCTGGCTTGCGTTCCAGTAGTTCTCTTTCACCAGGCTTAACGTCAGCGAACCAAACGTGCCGCCGAGCGACTGGTCGACAGTGGCCTCTTCACGGCTGCGCCGGGTATCCGGGGTTTCCCAGTCATCATTACGGGTATGGGAATCCAGGGTGTCCTGCAGGGTGTAGAACCCCTTGCTGTTATAGCGATAGCCGGCAATGGAAAAATGGGTGCCAGTGGTGGCGAAATCTTTGCTGTAGCGGATGCGCCAGGAGCGACCGTGGGTGGCATCCTGGTCCTGCATCACCGATCTGGCGTCGGTGACATCCACTGAAAACGCGCCGAGCTCGCCGATGTTCTTCCCGAACCCCAGCGCCAGCGCATCGTAGTACTGGCTGGCCTGCACGCCGCTGTAGGCCGTAAAGCCATAAGGCAAACCGTAGATTGCGGTCCCCTGGATGAACGGCGTTTTCTCGACGTCACTGTCATAGCTGCGATAGCGCCCCGCGGTAAGACTGTATTTAAAGTGGCCTTCACGCTGCAATACCGGCACCGACGCGTAGGGCACGACAAAATGTTGTTCGCTGCCGTCCGTCTCTTTCACGGTGACGTTCAAATCTCCACTCCCGCCGGTGGGGTAGAGGTCGTTAATCTCAAACGCGCCGGGAGCGACATAATTCTGGTAAATGACGTAACCGTTCTGGCGGACAATCACCTGAGCGTTACTGTGCGCGGTACCGCGGATCACTGGCGCAAACCCTTTCATGCTGTCCGGCAGCATATCGTCGTCCGAGGCGATCTGCGCCCCGGTGAAAGAGATGCTGTCAAAAACGTCCGCAGGGGAAGAGCTTTGCCCGAATTTGACGTTACCGCCAAGCGGCACGATATCGCGCTGGGCATAGGTATAGACGGAGGAAAACGCACTCTCCGCGTCACCGTCACTGCTGGTTTTGCTCCAGGTGGAGTAGTTCCGTAAACGCCACGCCCCGAGGTTAAGGCCCGGACGCAGGTTAAGAAATTCACTGTGCTGATCGGTACTGTTTTCACCTTTGCCGCGGTTGTTCCCGGCGCTGAAGCTGTAATTCAGCAGCAGGGCGTTTATTCCCTCGTCGTATTCCTGCGGGTCGACGTAATCACGCGGGACCTGGGTAATCGCGGTCTGCGGAATGCTTAACAGCAATTGCTGGGGATTAACATGAAACGTTGCGCTGGCGGAGGGGATGAGGCTCAGATCAATACATTGGGCCTTATCGTCCTGCACGTATTTATCGATATTAATGCCGAAGCTTTTTAACTGAGCCGCGCTCAGGCACGGCTGCAGCGTTGATTTTCCGCTGGCGTCTTTTTTCAGCGTGAATTCAATCTCTTTGGCTGAAACTTTATTGTTGTTAACGAACACGTCGACGTGGTATTTACCCGGCGCCTGGCCTGGGCCAATCTCAAAGATACTCAGGTCAGTCTTTCCCTGGCTCGGGTTGTCAATATCCAGCAGCGCCGGGTTGAAATAATCATCGGCCAGAACTTTTTGCACACAAACACCCAACAGGGTACAACCCAATGCAATCAGCATTGAGCGCCCGTGTTGTTTGGGTGGTTCGGTGGAATATTCCCAGCTCATAATGATGTTTAGCGAATCCAGCGGTTATTTAATTTGCGCAGAATATGACTGGCTAATACCGCCGTAGTCATTGATGATTTTCCAGCTCACGGTATGTGCAGTTATATTTCCCGGGGTGGTGAAAACCGTTTCACTTTTCGGTGCGGCATAGGTGGCTTTGTCAACTTTTTTACCGTCGAGTTTTATTTCCTGGAAATTCATATAAAACGGTGTGGGGTTTTCGATAATCAGCTGATTTCCCCGCATGTGCCAGGATAATTGCGTGGTCATATCTTCCGGATTACCGCTAATACTCGCCGGGCGATACAGCAATTTAATTCGGGTTTTAATCGCGATCTGCAGCGTGTTGATGTTTGCATTGCGCTCGGAAGAGGGAATGGATTTAATATTCAACCAGAACAGCGATTCGCGATCGGCGGGTAAATTCCCCCCGGTTCTGATGATACGCAGCACGTTTTCCTGCTTTCCGTCAAGGCGGAACAGGGGCGGCGTGATCAGGAACGGGGCTTTCTCGCGTGCGTTTTCTTCCGTTTCCACCCATGACTGGACAAGGTAGTCGAGGTTGTCCGGGTTGGTGATTCCAATGGAAGACTCTTTTTTATTTTCTGGATAGACCACGCGCGTACCGCCGATAGTAATACCGGCATGTGCGACAGAGACAATAAATAAAAAGGAGGAGGCCAGAAGATATTTTCGCATAGTGAAACCGTCATCAAGAAATAACAGATATTAGCCACTGGGGTAGCTAATATCTGTTTTATTAGTTGTAAACGATGGTGAAGGTGGATGCAGCATTCGCCACGCCGGCGGAAACGGTTCCTCCGGTCTGGATATAGCGTGCACCAAACTCCAGATCGTTCGTTGTAGTACCTGACGTGAGGGTATACGCAGCGGAAGACGTATATAAACTCAGTGGGGTTTGCGTTTTATCCAGCAACTGAACACCCACTCCTGACGCGGTACCGGTTCCTGACGTCACAGCAAGGATATCCTTATTGTTACCATCAGGTGTCCCGCCGAATGTTACCGAGGCGCTGGTAACAGTATCGGGACAATTTTTAAGTTGAATACTAAAGCGAGTAGTCGACGTCGTCGAACCACTTCCGGTAAATGCCGATTTCGCAACCTTACCTAATGATACGGTAAGTGGATTGCTTAATCCGTTTACAACCGTACATGCCGAGTCAATAACTTCACCTGTGAAATTAATTTGACCCTCACCACTGGATGCAAAAGCAGAAACGGAAGCACATGCTATCCCGGCAGCGATCCCCGCAATAATTAATTTTTTCATTTAAATCCTCTGAATGAAAATAGGACACTTCGGGTATTAATCATCACGTGGCTGATTAATTCGGCAGGAACTATCGCTGAGAACTATCTTTCGTTCAATTTAACTTCAGACCATTTTTACCCTCGAAGCGCCTTCGGCGGGGCGGGGAGAGGAAAATGATTACCCGCCAGGCATTTATCAGGGCTATAGTATCTGCAAAGAGCCGCAAGGAGAGATGTCGTGGATTATCGTAAAATTATCAAAGAGGTAGGGCGAGGAAAAAACCATGCCCGCGACCTGGATCAGGAAACGGCCCGTGCCCTGTACACCCATATGCTCAACGGCGATGTTCCCGATCTGGAGATGGGCGGTATCCTGATTGCGCTCCGTATTAAAGGCGAAGGCGAAGCGGAGATGCGCGGCTTCTATGAAGCAATGCAGGCGCAAACGCTGCGTTTAACCCCCCCGGTGGCAAAACCGATGCCGATTGTCATCCCCACCTATAACGGCGCGCGCAAGCAGGCGAATCTCACCCCTCTGCTGGCGATTCTGCTGCACAAGCTGGGCTTTCCGGTGGTGGTCCATGGCGTCAGCGAAGATCCCACGCGCGTGCTGACGGAGACCATCTTTGGCATGTTAGGTATTGAACCGACGCTGCACGCCGGCCAGGCGCAGGCGAAGCTGGACGGCCATCAGCCAGTCTATATTCCGGTGAAGGCACTCTGCCCGCCGCTGGAAAAGCAGCTGGATATGCGCTGGCGCATGGGTGTGCGCAACAGCGCGCACACGCTGGCGAAACTCGCCACCCCCTTTGGCGAAGCGGATGCCCTGCGCCTCTCCAGCGTGTCGCATCCGGAGTACGTGACGCGCGTAGGCACTTTCTTTGAGGAGATTGGCGGCAGGGCACTGCTGATGCACGGCACAGAAGGGGAGGTTTACGCCAACCCGCAGCGCTGTCCGCAGCTGGTCTTAATCGATCCCGCAGGCACGCGGCCCGTACTGGAACGTCAGGAAGAGAATGTCGGCGTGATAGTGCCTGAGGCAAAGGATCCGCATACCACCGCGCACTGGATTGAGCAGTGTCTGGCCGGAAATGTGCCTGTTCCGCATTCGATCAAACTCCAGATGGCCTGCTGTTTGCTGGCGACCGGAGAGGTGGAGTCAGTCGAGGCCGGGCTTGCACGCGTGGCGCAGGCGTTTTAGACAAAAAAAAGCCCGTCCAGTGGCGGACGGGCAAGCAAGGGTAACAAACAACAGGGTCAATGAGGGTTGGAGCAGCTCACCAGAGGGTATGGCGAGGGGACAGCATTCATTCAGTCGATTATTTGTAGATAACCGCAGTACCGCTCAGCTTGTTATTGGTGTTCGCGGAAGTGATGCTGTATCCGCTTGCACCGGCAGCTGCCGCTTTCTCAGCCAGTTTGGCTTCCAGACCGTCCAGCGTGGTCGCGCCTTCTGCACTCACCACACCGATTTTATTCATGTTTTGCGCCTGAGCTGGAGAAACAGGTTCTGCAGCGAATGCACCAAAAGACAGAGCAGACAGGGCAACAGCAGCAACAGCATATTTGATGGTTTTCATAATTAATCTCTCGCAGGTTATTCTGTTAAGGGGACGATGTTCCGTCGATGTGATAAGTATCACGCTTTTTTCCGACAGATAAAATCGAAGAGAATTGACGTGATTGCTCAAAAAAATTGAATGACAAATAACTTATTGAATATTAATAAATTCAGAAGAGGGATTTACATTTCTTGTCGCTGCGCTTTACAGAGGCGTGATGAAGGGCACATTTTGCTACGCGGCGGGCAAAAAATCGTGAGCGTAAAGGAACGCACTTTCGGGGTTTACTTAGGTAAAGGAAAGTCATCGTAACTGGCTGTCTTTCGATCCTCTGCGATTATATCCCGAATGAGATGCATTTTTCGAATCTTTATTCTGCTGACATGAGATGCATAACCGCACGCCGGGAATGGCTTTACGCCGCGCCTCCGGGATGGGCTCTCCACATTCTTCACATTCCGTTAAGCTCTCACCGCGCGGAATTTCGCCGCGAGCGCGGGCAACGGCATCTTCAATTGTACTGTTGATCTGTTCGTTAACGGCGTCGTCATTCGCCCATCCGGAAGCCATGGCATTCTCCTCACGCGGGGGGTATCTGAGTCATATGGGGTCAAAAAATGTGCAATCAAGACAGGGGATGAGAACTGCACCTGTCGGCCAGATGCAGTGATTCTCAGAAGGGGAGACTATTTATAGATGGTTGCTGTGCCATACATGTGGTTATCGCCACCGGCGGAATTTACCACGAAGCCTTTCGCACCTTCCTCGCGGGCTTTTTCAGCCAGTTTATTTTGCAGATCGTCAAGGTTGCTGGCACGGCTCACCGACACGGTGCCCGCAGGGCGGAGCTGGCTGGTATCGGTACTTTGGGTCAGTGACTGAACGGCCATGGCAGAAAATGACGCGGTGGCCAGAACACCGGCAACAACGACAAGGGTCAGATATTTTTTCATAATCACATCCTCAGGGGAAACAACAGGTGATTCCCTTTAAGTTTAGAAGCCGGACGAGTGTGATTAGGCGCAAATATTTGATGATGATCTGCTTATTTTTTGAACGATGTTAATTGACAATTCGCTGACAGATCATAGACATAAAGGTGTTTGATTTATGACGTTTTTTTAAGCGCAGAAGAGAAAGATTTACCGTTGGGCCAGCAAAGGGTATCTTACGCCGCTGTTTAAAGGAGAATGCCATGACTTCCCAAAAGCCGGGATTGCACCCGCGAAATCGCCATCGCAGCCGCTACGACATGAAGGCGTTATGCCTGAGCTGCCCGCCGCTGCAGGATTACCTTGTTCAGACCCCAGCAGGTGAACCGTCGGTTAACTTTGCTGACCCGCAGGCGGTTAAAATGCTGAACAAAGCCCTGCTGGCGCATTTTTACGGTGTGGCGCACTGGGATATTCCGGAAGGCTTTCTCTGCCCGCCTGTACCAGGCCGCGCGGATTATGTGCACCATCTTGCCGATCTCCTCGCAGACGATCGTGACGGCGTGGTACCCCAGAACGCTTCCGTGCTCGATATCGGGACCGGCGCGAACCTGATTTATCCGCTGATCGGCGCGCATGAGTATCACTGGCGCTTCACCGGAAGCGAAATCGGTGCTGAGGCCTTCGCCAGCGCCCAGGCCATTATCAGCGCTAACCCGGGATTAAGCCGTGCTATTCGCCTGCGTCGTCAGAAAGACGCCGCCTCTATCTTCAACGGCATTATCCATAAAAATGAAAGCTACGACGCGACGATGTGCAATCCGCCGTTCCATGATTCAGCCGCCGCCGCCCGCGCGGGCAGCGAGCGCAAGCGCCGCAATCTCGGTCAGGCGGAAGACGCTGCGCTGAACTTTGGCGGCCAGCAGCAGGAGCTGTGGTGTGAAGGGGGCGAAGTCGCGTTCATCCTGCGCATGATCGCAGAAAGCAAGCAGTTTGCCCGTCAGGTGAAGTGGTTCACAACGCTGGTTTCCCGGGGAGATAACCTGCCGCCACTGTACCGCGCGCTGACCGAAGCCGGTGCCGTCAAAGTGGTGAAAAAAGAGATGGCGCAGGGCCAGAAACAGAGCCGCTTTATCGCCTGGTCGTTTATGGACGATAACAAACGTCGCAAATAACACGCTGTCGTAGGCCGGGTCAGGCGAAGCCGCCACCCGGCTCGGTCACAGCGTCGGCTCCTGAGGAGGGAGCGGTGAGGCGGGCGGTGACAAGACCTGATATGTCTGCACCGGCATCCTTACATTTGCCAGATCAAAGTGTTTCTTCACCATGCTGTCGAGGGCGAAGCGAACTGTCCACTGCTTCAGCGGCTGGGTGGTGAAGGAGACGCGAAGGGTAAATGCCGTATTCGTCAGCCCGACAATGCCGGCAAATGATGGCTCGCCAATCACCAGCCCGCGAATATCCTCCATCTGCATCAACTCCTCTACCGCATCTTTCAGCGCCTGCTTCGCTTTGTCTGCATCCTCATGACGATCCACATCGTAGTTCGCCACGACGGAACCAATCCCGCGCACAAAGTTGGCGAAGGTAGTGATCGAAGACCAGGGAATAATATGGTACGCCCCGGTGTCCTGACGCACGCCGACAGATCGGATGGACATGCGCTCCACCGTGCCGGTGAGCGGCCCAATCGTCACCAGATCGCCGGTATTCATCCCGTTCTCAAACTGGATAAAGATGCCGGTAATAATATCCTTCACCAGCGTCTGCGACCCGAAGGAGATCGCCAGCCCCAGCGCACCGGCACCGGCCAGCAGCGGGGCGATATTCACGCCAATCTCGGACAGCACAATCATGATGGTGATGGTACTGATAATTACCGCCAGCGCATTGCGGAACAGCGTCAGCAACGTGCGGGCACGCGCGCTGGGCAGCGGCCTGCCGTGAATGTCAGAGACCAGACGGTTCTCTATCAGGCTTGCCAGCAGCGTCCAGCCGACGGCAGAGAAGAACAGGATCAGCGCGATACGAATTAAAATATCGACGGTCTTTTCCCCGGCGCCGTTATGCAGCCAGTTCCAGAAATCGAACAGCCCCCAGGCGTTGAGCAGCAGCATAATCGCCACGCAGACGGTCAGGATGCGCGCGACCTTGAGCGAGACTGACATCCAGCCGTTCACCCGTTTTTGCAGTTCCGGGTAATTGCGCTGCACCTGCGGTGAGAGGGTGATGGTTTTTGATATCCAGCGGGATAACAGGCCCGACACAAACGCCGCGATGCCGATAATGGCCAGGCTTTTGAATGTGGCACCCATCATAAATTTCAGGCTGTTACCCGGGTCGAACAGCGAAAAGAAGCACAGCACAATGAAATAGGCGCTGGCCAGCCAGTGCCACACGAGGGCGAAGGCGCGAATAAAGAGGCTAAAGAACGAGAGGGAGCGATCGGCCAGATGCAGCAGACTCTCGGTGATGATCTTTTTATTATGGAAGATAAGGTACAGCGACCAGACGGTAATGCACAGCATGATCACCACATTTGCCAGCGCGCCAAACTGGACGTTCACCTGGTTCGAGATGATCGGCACGGCCACCAGCAGACCATAACCAATTAACCCGCTGAGCACGCTCAGACGCAGCGCCCAGTATTTCGCGCTCTCATCCCGTATGGAAAAAGGACGCAGTTCCGGCACGTGGGGGCAAAACAGTAGCCGCAGCAGTGCCTTGAAGAACTCAATCAGGGCAAACGCATTGAGGAACAGCGATTGCTGGAAGGCGATGGTTTTGTTGCCCGCATTCAGCCTGTCGGCCAGCATCTGGCCTAAAAACAGCGTCAGCGCCAGCAGCAGTAAATCGATGATAAACGCTGACGCGATCATCAACGGCAGGTGGAGCCAGCTGCTTCTCTGCTGATTCTTCCTGCGACCCCATTGCCCCATTTTGCGGTACAGCGGCCACGCGCTCAGGCGCACCAGCCAGTAAAAAAGAAATACTGCGCCCGCCAGCATCAGAAACTGCGTGGCGGCGACGGTAAACGTTTGTGGGTTAAAGGGCTTATGCGGTGAGCCAATCAGATTACGATAGAGCTGGGCAAAGCGTGAGGAGAGGGCTTCCCCATAGTGGCGGCTGACGTCGGTGACGTTTTCCAGCACCGTTTTTTGCTCCTCCACCTGCGGAGGGATGATGTCAGGGACCGGTTGCTGCGACGGCGTGGCGGCGACTTTTCGCAGCTGGCTGATGAGCTCCTGGCGGGAAGCATCGTTCTCAAGGACGTCGGCAAGGGCGCTGTAGGCGGCTTTTTTCTGTTCGACATCGGGCTCAGGTGGCGGCGTATTTTCCTTCGTCGCGGTCGTTCCGGTGGTGACGCCGGGGATCGCAACGGCGAACGATGGCGCACTAAACAGGCTTATCAACAGCAACAGGATCCACGGCACGGCGTCCTCCGGTGAAAATGTCGAACAAAATGATAAGTATAGAAGTCGGGACGCAGAGGAGGATTTTTGAGAACAATCTGGCGTAAAAAAGCCGGGCATGCCCGGCTCAGCGTAACGCGGTGGATCAGGAGACGTGCTGCAGGAACTCCTGCAAACGCGGGCTCGGCGGATTCGCGATTAATTCCTGCGGGTTACCGTCTTCCGCGATACGGCCTTTATCAATAAAGATCAGACGGGAAGCCACTTTCTCCGCAAAGCCGATTTCATGGGTCACGATAACCATCGTCATCCCTTCTTCGGCCAGATCCTGCATGACCTTCAGCACTTCATGACGCAGTTCTGGGTCAAGCGCTGAGGTTGGCTCATCAAACAGCATCATTTTCGGTTTAACCGCCAGCGCGCGGGCAATCGCCACACGCTGCTGTTGGCCGCCGGAGAGCTCAGAAGGGTAGTGGTGCGCACGCTCTGCCAGACCCACTTTCGCCAGCAGATCTTTTGCCAGCGCTTCGGCCGCCGCTTTGTTGGCGCCGCGCACGCGCAGCGGGCCAAACATCACGTTTTCCAGCGCCGTCAGGTGCGGGAACAGGTAGAACTGCTGGAACACCATGCCCGCTTCCTGACGAATCAGACGGTCATCCACTTTCGGGTCATTCACCTTCAGACCATCGACGATCAGATCGCCGCTGGTGATCTCTTCCAGCTTGTTGATGCAGCGCAGCAGGGTCGATTTACCGGAGCCGGACGGCCCGATAATCACCACCACTTCACCCTGTTTGATGCTCAGATCGATATTGTGCAGCACCTGGGTTGGGCCAAAGTGCTTGGAAACGTTTTTAAATTCAATCACAGGATTTTCATCCTTCTTTCAAGACGACGCAGAACGAAGCTCAGAACCAGAGTAATGATCAGGTAGACAACGGCTACCGCACTCCAGATTTCCAGCGCACGGAAGTTGCCAGCGATGATCTCCTGGCCCTGACGGGTCAGCTCAGCCACGCCGATAACAATGAACAGCGACGTATCTTTAATGCTGATGATCCACTGGTTACCGAGCGGCGGCAGCATGCGGCGCAGCGCCAGCGGCAGAATAACGTGACGGATCGTTTCGCGACGAGAAAGACCTAACGCCAGACCGGCTTCACTGAAACCTTTATGAATCGACAGCACCGCACCGCGGGTGATTTCCGCAATGTAGGCGCCTGAGTTGATCATAATGGTGACGACGGCGGCGCTGAACGGGTCGATGCGCAGGTCGGTGAACGCCATCGGCAGGGCGAAATAAATGAACATGACCTGCACGACAATGGGCGTGCCGCGGATCACTTCGATGAATACCAGTGCGATGTGGTTTGCAATCCAGCCGCCGTAGGTGCGGGCGAAACCGGCGACAAGACCGATAATCAACCCACCAACCAGACCCAGGACCGAAATCCACAGGGTCATTTTAGCGCCTTCAAGCAAGAGTGGAATGGCAGGCCAGATGGCGCTCCAGTCAAACTGCATGATAATTTCCTGTTACTGTTACCGTGTTTCAAAAATATCAGGGGCGAAAGGTCGCCCCCGAGTGAACATCATTTTTACGTCTTATTATTTAGGCTCGGTACCGAACCATTTTTTGTAGATTTCGTTATAAGTGCCGTTCTCTTTCAGCGTTTTCAGCGCGCCGTTAACTTTGGTGCGCAGCTCGTCGCTGCCTTTCGGGAAGGCGATACCGTACTGCTGTGCTTCCAGAGACTCACCCACCGCTTTGAACTTGCCGTTGCCCGCCGTTTTGATGAAGTACAGGATGTTAGGCGTGTCGTGCAGAACCGCGTCAGCGCGGTTGGTGCCGAGTTCCATGTAGGCGTTATCGATGTTCGGGAACTGACGCAGGTCTTTGGTTTTGATATTCGCTTTGGCGTAATCAACAGAACCGGTGCCACTCTTCACTGCAACCACTTTGCCGTCGAGATCTTTCACGCTTTTTACGTCGTTATTATCGGCTTTGACCATCACCAACAGGCCGCTTTTGTAGTAGCCGTCAGAGAAGTCGATCGCTTTTTTACGCTCATCAGTGATGGTGATACCCGCCAGCGCCAGATCTACGTTTTTGGTTTGCAGTGCCGGGATAATGCCGCTGAAGTCCATTGGCTTCAGGGTGTAATCCAGCTTGAGTTCTTTTGCGACAGCGGCCCACAGATCCACATCAAAACCAACGTATTTATCACCCTGTTTGAATTCAAACGGAACGAACGCCGTGTCGGTCGCCACAACCAGTTTGTCGGCAGCCTGAGAGGACACCGCAAAAGCCAGGGTAAGTGCAGCCAGTGAAACTTTTAATACAGACTTCATAGCATTTCCTTTTATATCCACGGGGCGATCCCCTGCGAGAACACGTGGCACAATGAAAAAATCGTGCCAACTTTACAAGCTATTGTTTTGTAAAGGGGATGATGTCATGCATTGCACAATAAACGTGGCAATGGCGTTCTGTTGCACCAATGTGGAGCACTGTTTTGGTGCGTCTGGTTTGGTGCAACTGACGGGGAGACATTTAGCGGAAATTCTGACGAAAAAACAATCTTTCGTTAACGGTTGTGTGAGGTGATTATTACAATTTCTTCACTTTTGCACGGTCTCAGGCAAAAAGTGTGCACCATAGATGTGCAAAACCCTCGCCAGTGGGCGAGGGCTTAATAGATAATTCGTATGAATTATTCGATGTTAGATTCGATAAACCACAAGAATTGATCCAGGTCGCGGGAGGCAGCAGTGAAGATGTCTGCGGTATCTTCGTCTTTCGCCTGGCTGATGGCTTTACGCACATCGTTTGCCACGATGGCATAACGGTCCGCCAGCTCTTTCAGGTGCTCCTGAACGGTATGGATATCCAGCGGATAGCTTTTCAGTGGCGTTTTGCTGTTGATCACCTGCGTGGTACCCAGCGCCACACCGCCCAGTTGCACAGCACGTTCGGCCATGGTATCGAGGTGGGTCACCAGTGCTGTGCGGAAGCCATCCAGCATTTCATGAACGGCAATAAAGTTTGCACCGCGCATATTCCAGTGGGCCTGTTTGGTGATCAGCGAAAGATCGATGAACTGGATCACCTGGCGATTGAGCAACTCAATCGTTGCTTTTTTGTCGCTGTCCGATACATCGTTACGGGTATAAAGCAGATTAGACGCTTTCGTTTTCACCAGTTTAGCGGTACTCATAATCTCATATCCTCTTGATGTTTATGTCCCAGGTAATTACGGAACTAAGTATAGCACCGGATTTTTTCCCTGCGGTCTGGCTGTGCCTATTGGTTTAATAGCAAGAAGTGCGTTGTATTTTTAACTCACTGATAGAAAAGGAGGATTCTGGAATTGATGCAGATCAATCTTAATTCTGCTTACCGCTTTGGGTACGAGGAGAATATGTCTTCTTTGTGACAAAGCATGTCAGGAAATATAAGGGTTTTCTCCCTGGCATTTATTCTGCATGACAATGAAGCCATGCAGAATATACGTCATTAGCTAAGGTCTACTTTCTGAACTTTTGACTCGGGACGCATGGTGAGCGTCGAGCCCATAGAGGCCGCAATAATGGAGCACAGTGCCAGCGTCTGGGTAAAGGTCAGGGTTTCACCGAGGAAGATCATCCCGGAGATAGCGGCAAGCGCGGGCTCCATGCTCATCAGCGTACCAAAGATGCGCGTGGGCAGGCGGGTGAGGGCAATCATCTCCAGCGAATAGGGCAGCGCAGTCGAGAGAACAGCGACAGCGAGCCCAACCGGCATCACTGACCATTGCCAGATGGACTCCGTGGCCTGCGCCATGCCGAGCGGCACAAAGATGATGGCCGCTATTAATGACCCCAGCGCGACGGTCGCCGGCCCATGCTCTTCCCCGGCACGTTGACCCGTAAGGATATAGACCGCCCAGCAGGCACCCGCCCCCAGAGCCAGCGCGGCCCCCGTCAGGTCGATCTCGGAGACGTTCTGGCCCAGCGGTAACAGGAACCATAATCCCAGAACGGCTAATATCACCCAGATAAAGTCAACAGGCCGCCGGGACGCGAAAAGCGCCACTGCCAGCGGGCCGGTAAATTCCAGCGCGACGGCAATACCCAGAGGAATGGTCTGGATAGAGAGATAGAACATATAGTTCATTGCCCCCAGCGCCAGTCCGTAGAAAAGCAGCGGAAGTCGCTGCGCTTTCTGGACGCGCAGCCGCCAGGGTTTAAAGATGACCACGAGGATCAGGGTGCCTAATGCGATACGCAGCGCCGTCACGCCCGGTGCGCCCACCAGCGGGAAGAGTGATTTCGCGAGTGATGCGCCGCTCTGAATGGACAACATCGCAATCAGTATTACAGCAACCGGCATCCAGACCGATGACCTGCGGGATAACCCTGGCATCCTTTCTCCTGTCATGTTTTGTCAAAAAGGGTAAAAGCCGCAGTGTAATGGAAATATGGCGCAACGGTTGAGCTACTGTTGAAAAAAAACCAGGGAAAATCCGTAAAATAGATAAGCACTGCTGGTTTTATCGCCTGTCAGATTAGGAATAATCTGGATGAATGTAACGGCATTGACGCGCACTATTGGCGTTTTGCAGCAGAAATCCTTTGTGATTTGAATAAGATAACTGTCGATGGAAACGTTCTGTTACAGGAAAGGCTTCGTTAGACATCACGAATCACAAAGAGTTTCGCAAATTTTTTTGATATATTTAAAACTTACGGACTTACTTGAAGCACATTTGAGGTGGTTATGAAAAAAATTGCATGTCTTTCAGCACTGGCCGCTGTACTGGCTGTTTCCGCAGGTACCGCTGTAGCTGCTACTTCTACTGTAACTGGTGGTTACGCTCAGAGCGATATGCAGGGCGTGATGAACAAAGCTAACGGTTTCAACCTGAAGTATCGTTACGAGCAGGATAACAACCCACTGGGCGTGATCGGTTCTTTCACCTACACCGAGAAAGATCGTTCTGAAAACGGCGCATACAACAAAGGTCAATACTACGGTATCACCGCAGGTCCAGCTTACCGTCTGAATGACTGGGCAAGCATCTACGGTGTTGTTGGTGTTGGCTACGGTAAATTCCAGCAGACCGAAAACGAAGGTCTGAACCGCACTGCAAGCAACAGCGACTATGGCTTCTCCTATGGCGCAGGCCTGCAGTTCAACCCAATCCAGGACGTTGCTCTGGACTTCTCCTATGAGCAGAGCCGTATCCGCAACGTTGACGTTGGCACCTGGATCGCGGGCGTAGGTTACCGCTTCTAATCACTTCGGTGATTAAATAAAAAATCCGCCCACTGTGGCGGATTTTTTTTTGCAAGGTAAAAGCAAAACGGCAACCATGGGTTGCCGTTTTTACTGTTTTTTCCCTCTCTCCGTGGGAGAGGGCCAGGGTGAGGGCATCAGGCCGCTACTTACTCTTAATATCAAAAATATCCGTACCCAGATGGTTGTAGTCAACTTTCTGTAACTTGAAGTTGGTAACGTATACTGGGGGCGCTTTCTTGTTTGAGACAAACGGGTAAGCATTTTTTATCTGTTCGGCAGTAATCCCCGTCCACTGCGAGAAGAACTGCAGGAAGTCATTTGCCGAACGACGCGCTTTAATGATGCGGTGCGTTTTATCATCACTCGACAGCACCATAAACGGTACCTGGAAGTTCTGCTGGAACTTGTCATCGTGCGCCAGATACTGCACCTCTTTGCCGCGCTCTTTAAACGCCAGCCCGTGATCCGAGAAATAGACCATGGAGAAGCTGTCGCCTGTATTGCGTAACTGCTCGTACAGCTTGCTGAGCAGGTCGTCGGTTTGCGTCATGGTGTAGAGATAGCACGAGGTCTCTTTGGACTGCACAAACTCCGCGTACTTCCCGCCAGTACGGTCGCACGCCTGCGGGTGTGACCCCATCAGGTGCAGGACAATCAGCTGAGGCTGCGTGCGCTGGGTGGCAAAGACCTGCGCCGTCATCTTAAGCAAAGCTTCGTCTTTGGTGTTTTTATCGGCTTCAAAATCACCGTTTTTCAGGAACTGCACTTCATCAGCCCGTTTGGCGATGCTGGCGATGGCGGTATCGTATTCGCCAATTTGCCCCTGATTGGAGAACCACCACGTCTGAAAACCTGCGCGGTTTGCCAGAGTGACGAAATTATCCTGATACTGGGGTTTGCCATCCACCACCCGGTTAAGGGTCAGGCCGAGCGATTTCTGCGTCGAGCCGCTGGCCGCGACATAATCGGTAAACAAGGTCCCCTTGACCGAATCAGCAAACGGGGTGTTATTCCAGTGCCCGCCAAACGCCCCCATGGCATCGCGACGCGCGCTTTCACCAATCACCACCACATAAGTGTGATATTTCGGCTTCACCGCCAGCACGTTCCAGGTGTCTTTCATATTGGAAAGCTCAGCCATACGCGCCTGTTCGTCGAGCACCTCTTTATTGTTCACCACCACATCTTTCACGAAGCGGAAAACCGGATAGCCTACATTGATCAGCCTTAGCTTGCCGTCCCAGGGAATATTCTGGATGGGGGCGACAAACGCCACGGCAACGCTGAACACCAGACAGAGTACTTCGATCTTACCCCAGGATTTTTTCTCGTCAGACTGACGACGAATGGCGATAACGCCCAACGCGAAGATAAAGAGCCCGACCACGTAGCTGTACCACGGGAAGATCGTCAGAATCTCCGTCGACTCTTCCATGTTGGTCGAGTGCAGCGCCAGCAGGGTATTAAAGTTTGGCGAGCCGTACGCCTGACCAAACGGAAAATAGAGCGCAGCAACCAGCGAACAAATGCCGATTAACGCTTTTTGCGCACGTGGCGCGGTTCGCCACAGCAGGTGCAGAATGCAGGTAAAAGCCACTGCGTAGAGCAGACTAAAGGGATAACCGAGTGCAAAGTTAATCAGTAATGACTGCAAAAAGTAAAATCCCGTCCACGGGCTTAAGGCCCGACTGCGGGTCACAACGGTATCTATCAGGGTTAAATTCATAGGTCACTATCATGGATGAAAACGCCATGTGCTCACCCTGGCGTCAAGGGTCATAACCTGCCTGACAGTGCGTGGAGAGGGAATGAGGGTCCGCTTCAGCGAGCCGCAAATTGTGCAGGGCTGCAAGAAGATAGTGCGAGCGCTAAATAATATCAACAGTTGCTAAGCAGATGTTTTGCGAAGGGGATTGCAAATCCGTAAAAAAGATCGGGAATAGGGCGGCTAAAAGCCAGTTTACAGCGAGAGTGTGACGGGAAAATGACGCGGCGTACCGCAACGCCGCTTAGTGGGAAGGTTTGTCGTCCTGATGCGGTTTGTTGTTAAACATATCGCACAGCATGTTCAACAGCATTAAGCGCACTTTAAAAGGAGAGTGGGTAAACACGGTCATACACCTCTTGAATTCGTTCATAAGACCTCCTGATTTTTGATCCCTTCGATCCGTGAAGGGTGACTGCATTACATACAGATATAGCACAGGCTATATTGTATAGCTATGGCTATTTCGTTAATTTTTTGTGCTTACAGAGCTATGGTTTACAATGTGCGCTCTCGATACCGGGCGCTGGAAGCGTCACCCCACTGAGGAAGTACAATGAACCGTCGCGCAGGTAAGCCAGCAATGAGGAAAACGACGCAACTGGTGAATGTTGAAGAACATGTCGAAGGTTTTCGCCAGGTCCGTGAAGCGCACCGGCGTGAACTGATTGATGATTATGTTGAACTCATTTCCGATCTGATCCGTGAGGTTGGGGAAGCGCGCCAGGTCGATATGGCCGCCAGGCTGGGGGTATCGCAACCAACCGTTGCGAAGATGTTAAAACGGCTGGCTTCTGTGGGGTTGATCGAAATGATCCCCTGGCGCGGGGTTTTCCTGACGCCGGAAGGGGAGAAACTCGCGCAGGAGAGCCGCGAGCGCCATCAGCTTGTCGAGAATTTTTTACTGGTGCTGGGCGTCAGCCCGGAGATTGCCCGCCGGGATGCGGAAGGTATGGAACACCACGTCAGCGAAGAGACGCTGGTGAAGTTTCGCGAATTTACCCTTAAATATGGTCCCTCCGCTGAATGAAAATCCCTGGACTGCAGGCCCTGGCACGCGATCGCTTCTTTCATCTGTTATTGATCACTGGCGCAGGGTTAAGCCTCTTTGTGCCGTTTGCGCCGCACGCCTGGCCTGCTGCGATTGACTGGCGCACCATTATTACCCTGAGCGGCTTAATGATGCTCACCAAAGGGGTCGAGCTGAGCGGCTATTTTGACGTGCTGGGACGTAAAATGGTGCGCCGCTTTGCCACCGAGCGCAGGCTGTCCCTGTTTATGGTCTTCTCCGCCGCGGTACTGTCGACGTTTCTGACTAACGACGTGGCGCTGTTTATTATCGTGCCCCTCACGCTCACCCTGCGTAAGCTGTGCGAGATCCCGGTTAGCCGGCTGATCATCTTTGAAGCGCTGGCCGTCAACGCGGGTTCGCTGTTAACGCCTGTCGGCAACCCTCAAAATATCCTTCTCTGGGGGCGTTCCGGGCTGTCGTTCGCCGCATTCACCTGGCAGATGGCACCGCTGGCACTGGTGATGATGGCGTCGCTGCTGGCGGTGTGCTGGTTTGCGTTTCCGGATAAAAAACTGCAATACCACAGCGGTACAACCGGCCCGCAGTGGCAGCCTCGTCTGGTCTGGAGTTGCCTTGGGCTATACATCGTCTTCCTGTTCGCGCTGGAGCTGAAGTATGAGCTGGCGGGCGTGCTGCTCGTGGCGGCGGGGTTTGTCGTGCTGGCACGTCGCGTGCTGGTGAGCGTGGACTGGACGCTATTGCTGGTCTTTATGGTGATGTTTATTGATGTGCATCTGCTCATCCAGCTTCCGGTGCTGCAAAACGTGCTGCACAGCGTCAGTACGCTGTCTCAGCCGGGACTGTGGCTGACGGCGATTGGCCTGTCGCAGGTTATCAGCAACGTGCCTTCCACCATTCTGCTGCTCAACTACGTTCCGCCGGACACGCTGCTGGCCTGGGCCGTTAACATTGGCGGGTTTGGGCTGCTGCCTGGATCGCTTGCCAACCTGATTGCCCTGCGGATGGCGAACGATCGCCGTATCTGGTGGCGCTTCCATCTCTGGTCGCTTCCGATGCTGATCTGGGCCGCGACGATCGGTTTCGGAATATTCCTTCTCATATAGTGCGCAATTTGTCAGTTTTTCCTGGCAAACGTATAGCAACGTCCTAGCTTTAGTGAACGGCATAGTGTGATGCCGCTCACTGACAGGACTGTTGCTGACCTATGGCTGAAGATCAAAATCCGCCTGCTGACGAGCAGGACAAAAACAATAATGAGCGTAAGCGTCCGGGCAAAAAACCGTTAATCATCCTCGGCATTGTCGTGGTGATCATGGTTGTTGTGGCGCTGGTCTGGTGGTTTTTAACCCGTAACGAAGAGACAACCGACGACGCCTTCACCGACGGTGACGTGGTGACGATTGCCCCCAAAACGGCAGGTTATGTCACCGAGCTGCGCGTGCGCGATAACCAGCGCGTGAAAAAGGGCGATCTGCTGGTTGTCATCGATCCGCGGGATACCACCGCACAGCGCGATCAGGCTCAGGCCCAGCTTGGGCTGGCTATCGCGCAGCTGCATCAGGCCCAGGCGCAGCTGGCGCTCTCCAGAGTGCAGTATCCCGCCCAGCGTGATGAGGCCAGAGCGCAGGTGCTGAAAGCGCAGGCCGATCTGGCGAACGCGCAGGCAGAGTATCGCCGCCAGCGCGGCGTCGACCCGCGTGCGACCACCCAGCAAAGTATTGATTCCGCGAATGCGCAGCTGCGCAGTGCCCAGGCGGGTCTGGCCAGCGCCCAGGCGCAGCTGGAAGTGGCAGAGCAGGTACAGCTGCAAATCCGCCAGCAAGAAACCAACGTTGAAGCGCGCGAGCGTCAGGTCGAGCAGGCCAAAGCGCAGCTGGAAACGGCCAATCTGAACCTCTCTTACACCGAAGTCCGCGCCCCGTTCGACGGGTTTGTCACCAAACGCAACGTGCAGCCCGGCACGCTGGTGCAGGCGGGAACGGCGCTGTTCTCGCTGGTTTCCCCGAACGTATGGGTGGTGGCGAACTTCAAAGAGTCGCAGCTTGAGCGGATGAAGCCGGGTGATAAGGTCACCGTCTCCGTGGACGCATGGCCGGATATGGAACTTGAGGGGCATGTCGACAGTATCCAGCAGGGGAGCGGCTCGCGTTTCTCCGCCTTCCCGGCAGAAAATGCCACCGGTAACTTTGTCAAAATTGTGCAGCGCGTGCCGGTGAAAATCGTGATTGATAAGGGGCTCGATCCGAACAAACCGCTGCCGCTGGGGCTGTCGGTGGCACCGAAGGTGACGGTGGAATGACGGATCACAGCCACGACAACTGGAAACCCGCCAGTAATCCGTGGGCGGTGGCGATTGTCGTCACCCTGGCGGTGTTTATGGAGATCCTCGACACCACCATCGTCAACGTGGCGCTGCCCCACGTGGCGGGGTCGCTCTCCTCCAGCTACGACGAATCCACCTGGGTGTTAACCAGCTATCTGGTCGCGAACGGCATTGTGCTGCCCATCTCGGCGTTTCTCAGCCGGGTGTTTGGTCGTAAGCAGTTCTTCCTGATCTGCATCGTGATGTTTACGGTCTGTTCGTTCCTGTGCGGGATTGCCACCGAGCTGTGGCAGATCATTCTGTTTCGCGTAATGCAGGGCTTCTTTGGCGGCGGCCTGCAGCCTACCCAGCAGTCGGTACTGCTCGACTACTTCAAGCCGGAGGATCGGGGCAAAGCGTGTGGGCTCTCGTCCATTGCGATTATCGTTGCCCCGGTACTCGGCCCG